>CAIUSP010000061.1 GCA_903901855.1 uncultured bacterium
CCCGACACCCTGGCCTACCCAGGCAGTGGCAATCCAGATCGCGACCGCCTTGGGGCGCTCCTTGTCGGGGAAGCCGACCGCGACCAGAGCGAGTGAGGTGGGCAGTATGGCCGCAGCGCCTATTCCCTGGATCACCCGACCGACCACGAGCTGCTCGTTACCGGTGGAGGTACCGGCGACGATCGAACCCAGCAGGAGTAAACCGCCGCCGATGAAGAAGATCAATCTCCGTCCTCTGAGGTCGCCGAGTCTGCCGCCGACGATGATCAGCGAGCCGGCGAGGAAATAACCGGAGACCGCCCACTGCATCGAGTCCATGGAGGCCTTGAAATCCTTACCGACGGCCGGCAAGGCGATGCTCATGTCGGTGGCGGTCAGCCAGACCAACGCGGTGAAGGTACAGAGGCCGAGCAGCGACCACCAGCGCTTGGGATTGACAGCGGGTGCCATCGAGTCGGAACCATAACCTCCCCTCCGGCGGTGGGGCAGTCCGGCACCGAGTCTAGGTTTCAACACGTGGTCCCGGACCCCGTTCAGGTTCCTCTGTGGCTGGATCTACCCGCGGTCGTGGTCTCGGCTCTCGGTGGAGCGCTGGTCGGCGCCCGCAGGCACTTCGATCTCTTCGGCATCATCGGCCTCGGCCTGGTCACCGGCCTCAGCGGCGGTTTGATCCGAGACATCCTCCTCAATCAGTTGCCGGTGGCGCTGAAGTCCCCTTGGTACATCGTGGCTGCGCTGACTGCCTCCCTCGTGATCGTGCTGAGCGCGCGTCTGGTCGATCGCGCGCTGGTGCTGTTGGTCGTGCTGGACGCCGCCGCACTGGGTCTCTACGGCGTTACCGGAATCAACAAGACCCTCGCTCTCGGGCTCGGCATGTGGCCAGCTGTCCTGGTCGGTCTGATCGCCGCCCTCGGGGGCGGGGCGCTGAGGGATATCTCGACCGCCAACCCCCCCGAGATCTTCCGCAAGGGTGGCCAGCTCTATGCGACCGCGGTCTTCGCGGGTCTGATCGCCTACCTGATCGCCTGGAACCTCGGGGCGAGCGAGATCGAGACCGCCGTGATCGGGACCGCTGTCACCTTCATCGTCCGGATACTTGCCTGGCGATTCAACTGGGTCCTGCCCGGACCGCTCCAGGTCCCCGGCGGATCGACGCCTCGAGCCGGCGGCGAGTAGACGGCTTCAGGGTAGTTGGCGTCCGACAGGTCTTATAGCTTTCCAGCACCTTGATGGCCATTCTCTTCTTGGTGTGGTTGGGTGCGTTCGGAGCGGCGGCTACCGGCCGACGGGTCGCCTCGGTCATCGTCGGGCTGATCGCCCTCCTGCTGACCCTCGCGATGTTCCGTTTCCATCTCTCGGAAAACATCCACCTGGCGCTGTAACCGTGATGCAAGGAACCTGGAACACACGCGAGATCGTCCGAGTCTTCAACGGAATCGGCGCGTTGGTCGTCTTCGGGGTGATCTTCGGCGCCTACGGGTTCCAGTTCATCCTGCTCGAGCCGCCGTGCCCACTCTGCCTCCTGATCCGACTCGGGATGATCGCGACCGGCTTCGGACTCGCCCTCAATGCCCTGTACGGCCCTCGACCCCTCCACTACGGTTTCGCCCTGCTGGGATCGATCTTCGGAGCGTCGGTGGCGCTGCGTCAAGTCCTGCTTCATGTGGTGCCGGGAACCGGTTCCTACGGAGATCCCGTGTTCGGCTTCCACCTGTACACATGGGCCTTCGTGGTCTTCATGACGATGATCATCGCGATCGCGGTGGTGCTCTTCTTCCCCGCGCAGTTCGAGGTTCCGAACAAGCGCGCGGCAGCCAAGATTCCTCCGATCGTGAAGAAGTTCGCAGTCTTCGTGGTCGCGGTGGGTATGTTCCTCTGCGCAGCGAACTTCATCACCACGCTGCTCGAGTGCGGAGCAGGCGCCTGTCCCGACAACCCGACCAAGGTGATCTGATGCCCATGTCCCTCATCCTTCCGCTGGCCCAGACCCTGACCTTCCAAACGAAGCAGGCGGAAGCCGCCTCTCCCTTCTACTGGATTCCCTTCATCGTCCTCGCGGTGGCGATCCTGATCGCCCTCGTCGCGGTGATCCGCGACAACCGGGGGAAGCTCTGGGAGCGTGACGAGATAGACGGCTGAGGACCTTCCTCCTCCCCGTTCACCTCTCCCGCACTATCCTCCGCGAATCGCAACCAGCAAAGACCGCACAAAGGCTCTGAGGAATGTAATCGAGCGCATGCCCGACCGCCCCTTCAACATCGGATTCTGGGACGGGACGATGGTCGAGGGCACCTCTCCCGGCGCAACCCTGACCTTCACCTCCCCCCGCGCGATCGGGCGCGTACTCCGATCGCCTGGCGAGCTGGGGCTCGGGCGCGCCTATGCTCTCGGCGAGATCGAGATAGACGACCTCGACGCCGTGATCGGCCTGCTCGGTCGCTGGAAGGCACCGCCCATGGGTCCGGTCTCCAAACTCAGGTTCGCTCTTGCTGCACTGAGGGCAATGGACTCCCTCGAGTTCCCCGGTGCACCTGCCTCCGAGCTGCAGCCCGAGGGTGCACCCCACTCCAAGCGGCGTGACGCGGATGCCGTCAGACACCACTACGACGTCTCCAACGACTTCTTCAAGTTGTTCCTGGATCAGTCGATGACCTACAGCTGCGCCCTCTTCGAGGGCTCGGCAACCCTCGAGGAGGCTCAGGCCAACAAGCTCGACGTGATATGTCAGAAGCTCTCCCTCGAAGCTGGACAGCGATTCCTCGACATCGGGTGCGGCTGGGGGAGTCTCGCCATGCATGCGGCACGCGAGTACGGGGTCGAAGCAACTGGGATCACCATCTCCGACGCTCAAGGTGAACTCGCCCGAAGCCGAGTCGAGGAGGCGGGGCTATCGGACCAAGTCGAGATCGAGGTTCTCGACTACAGGGATCTTGGAGATCGCCGCTTCGATGCGGTAGCGAGCATCGGCATGGTCGAGCACGTCGGAGAGGTGAACATCGACGAGTACGCGAGGTGCGTGGCTGCAGCCATGGAGCCGTCGGCCCGCTCCCTGATCCACGGGATCATCCGTGTACCGCCTGAGACAGACGGTGTCCACAAGGGCGGGGACTTCTCCGACCGCTACGTCTTCCCGGACGGAGAGCTCTTGAACATCTCGCGAACCCTGCTCGCCTTCGAGCGTGCCGGCCTCGAAACCCAGCACGTGGAGAACATCCATCAGCACTATGCGGAGACCCTTCGCCATTGGGCGACGAACCTCGACTCGGACCTCGAGAAGGCCGAACGGATCGCAGGACCAGAGCGCCTGAGGGTTTGGAGGCTCTACCTGAGGGCAGCGCGGAACGGGTTCGAGACAGGGCAAACCGCCGTCTGCCAGAGCGTGTTCACCTGGCCCCTCAGTGAGCCCTACAACCTCGAGCCGACCGGACTGGACACCTCCCCTCCTCGACGTATAGGCTCGGAGGCAGGATGAAAGCTACGTGGAACGGTGCAGTGCTGGCCGAGTCGAACGAGACGGTCGAGGTGGAGGGGAACCAGTACTTCCCACGCGAATCGTTGAACGAAGAGTTCTTCGCGGAGTCGACGCACACCAGCGTCTGTCCCTGGAAAGGCACAGCGAACTACTTCACCCTGCGAGTCGAGGGCGAGGAGAACCCGGACGCAGCCTGGTACTACGCAGAACCGAAGGACGCGGCGAAAGAGATCTCCGGCCACGTGGCCTTCTGGAAAGGCGTCACGGTAGAAAGCTGACGCTTCGCTTCCGGCGCCCGACTCTCTGACGGTGCCTCGTAGCTCGACCGAGGAACGCAAACGGGCCCGACTGAGCGGGCCCGTTCACGACGTCCCTGAATCGGAATCAGTTGAGCTGCTTGATCTGCCAGGCCCGGACGAAGTCCGTGATGCCTGCCATCAGAGCCCAGATTCCTGCGAAGAGCAGCAACAGCTGCTGCTTCTCCCAGAAAAGTTGGCCGCTCGTGATGAATGCCAGAACCACCATCAAGATTCCGGCTACCAGTCCCATCCACCACAGCTCGTTCCCCTCACGCATCGCGAACGCCTCGATGATCCAGAAGACGCCGACGATCAAGAAGAGGAATCCGAGCACATCCGCGATTGCGCGGAAGGTCTCCTGCGGGTTGGCCAACGCGACGATCCCGGCGATCACGAACAGCACGCCGAAAATGCCGAACAACCACTTGATTCCACCCTCTATCAGTGATGCGATCACCAGATTCTGAAGCGCGGTGACCAGGAACATGATTCCGATGATCAAGCCAACAGTCGCCTTGGCAACAGCCGGATTGTTCTCCTGAAGGATCACCAGAGCGGCAACCGTCCAGAGGATTCCGAACACGATCCACATCCACCAGATTCCAGCCAACTGCTTCTGGCTCCCGGCAGATGCTGCACTACTCGCCTTTGCGGCCATCTCATCTCCTTTCAACTCCGAAGAGTCGATTTGACCGAGGGGACGCTAATGCGCACTTCGGTCGTAACTCCAGCCAGAGGTTCGAACCCGAAACTTCACTTCGTATAGTGGTGGAGTGAAGACTCTCCGCCGCCTGCTTTCCTTCCTGCGTCCCTATCGGCGCTCGCTCTGGTCCTCTCTGGGACTGGCGTGGCTTGCGATGGGGATGACCGTTCTGATCCCATGGCTGCTCGGCGAAGCGGTGAACGCGATCGAGTCAGGGGACGAGTCGAAACTGGTTCCCCTCGCCGGGGTAATCGTCGGAGCCGGTGTGGTTCGACTCGCCCTGACTGCGAGCAGGCGGGTGGTTGCGGGGAAAGTCTCACTCGGGGTCGAGTACGACTTACGGCAGAGGTTCTACGGCCATCTCCAGGAACTCGAACTCGGCTTCTTCGACGCACAGCAGACGGGTCAGCTGATGTCGAGGGCGACCGTGGACCTCCAGTCGATTCGCTTCTTCCTCGGATACGGACTCATCTTCATCACCCAGAATCTGCTCACGATCATCCTGGCGTCTGCTGTGATGCTGGCGGTGAACCCGGTGCTTGCCTTGCTGGCGCTCAGTCCCTTGCCTCTCCTCGTCCTGACAGCCCGCAGATACAACCGGGTCTCACGGCCAGCGCTACAGGAGGTCCAGCAGCGGGTCGCCGAGCTGACCGCCGATGCCGAAGAGAGCGTGTCGGGGATTCGGGTGATCAAGGCATTCGCCCGTGAGGATTACGTGAAGTCCGGCTTCCGGACCACCGTCGAGCGCGTCTTCGACCAGAGCATTCGCGCCACGCGGATGCGCGCCTTCTACACGCCTACGATGGCGTTCCTGCCAACGATCGGAATAGCAGTCGTCCTCTTCCTCGGCGGCCGGGAGGTAATCAACGGCTCGATCTCGCTTGGTGAGTTCACCGCCTTCTACACCTACCTGCTCATCCTGAGCGCGCCGGTTCGAGTGCTCGGCTCCGCCTTGGGCATGGCGCAGCGAGCGGTCGCATCAGGCAACAGGCTCTTCGAGATCATCGACCGCGAGCCGAACCTCAGTCAGGCTCCCGATGCCCTGCCCCTGCCCGAGGGTGGAGGCGGTGCGATCAGGATGAGGGGCGTCTCGCTGATCTATCCCACCGCCGAGGTGGAGGACACGTCGCTCGAGGACATCGACCTGACCGTCGACGCCGGTCGCACGGTTGCCCTGGTGGGTCCTACCGCGTCGGGCAAGACGAGTCTCGCCGCGCTGGTCGCGCGACTCTACGACGTCTCGGCAGGAACGGTCGAGGTCGATGGAATGGATGTCAGGCAGGTGGATCTCGCCTCGCTGCGCTCACAGGTTTCGTTCGTCGCCGACGACAGCTTCCTCTTCTCCGACACCGTCGCGAACAACATCGCCTACGCGAACGTAGACGCAACCCGAGAGCAGATCGAAACCGCTGCGCGACGAGCTCAGGCCGACCGGTTCATCGAGGCCCTGCCCGACGGTTACGACACCATCGTCGGCGAGCGCGGGCTCACCCTCTCGGGCGGACAACGACAGCGGATCGCCATCGCCCGCGCTCTGCTGGCCGAACCACGAATCCTCATCCTCGACGATGCGACCTCGTCGGTGGATGCGACCACTGAGGCCAAGATCAAACAGGGCCTACGTGAGGCGATGGAGGGAAGGACCACGCTCATCGTCGCTCACCGCCTCTCGACGATCTCCCTGGCGGACGAGATCGTGGTGATGGACGAGGGCAGGATCGTGGATTCCGGCACTCACGACGTTCTGCTGACCAGATGCAAGCTCTACTCGGAGATCGCCGAGAAGGGCCTCGAGGACTCCGTCTACCTGCAGCGCGATCTGGAGGAACGCGAGGAGATGGCGAAGCTGTGAGTCGAGCGAGGCAGAGAGTGGCCGAGGTCTGGCTCGTCCTTCGGGGCGACGAAGGTCGCGGCAGGAAGGTCCGATGGTTGTTCGGCCTGCTCCGTCCGTACCGGGGGCGGGTTGCCCTCATGATGGTTGCGCTGCTCTTCGCCACCGCGGCGGCGCTTGCTCCCCCCTACCTCGCAGGACAGGCAATCGACCGGGGCTTGATACCGGGAGACATCCAGGCGCTGAACCTCATCGTGGCGGCCTTCCTCGTGACGGCGATCGTATTCTGGGCCGCCACCTGGCTCCAGACCTATCTCGTCGGCTGGATCGGCCAAAGGGTCCTGCAGGGGCTCCGCGAGCGGATCTTCGCTCACATCCAGTCGATGTCGCTCGGCTTCTTCACCCGGAACCGCCCCGGTGTACTGATATCGCGCATGACCAACGACGTCGCGGCGCTTGATCAGCTGATCTCCGACGGAATCGTGACGTTGTTCTCCTCGGTCCTGACCCTCGTCGGGGTCGTGGTGATCCTGCTGCTCCTCGACGTAGGCCTCGCCCTGGTGGTCTTTGCAACCTTCCCGCTGCTGGCGATTGCGAGCATCGTCTTTCGCGTGGCAGCAGCGGGCGCCTACCGGGCAACACGCGAGCGGATTGCCGAAGTGACCTCCTATCTGCAGGAGACCCTCAGCGGTGTCAGGGTCGTGAGGAGCTTTGCTCAGGAGCCGCGTCACGTCGCTCGGATGGGAGAACTGAACGAAGCCAATCGGGCGGCGAACATGAAGACCGTCTACCTGAACGCCTCGTACTTCCCGGCGGTGGAGTTCCTCTCCGCAGTCGGAACCGCGGTGATCATCGCCTTCGGCGGCTATCAGGCCTTGAACGGCGAGATAGAGGTGGGTGTAGTGGTGGCTTTCGTCGGCTATCTGCAGACCTTCTTCGATCCCATCCAGCAGCTCTCGAATCTCTACACCACCTATCAGCAGGGAATGGCCGCCCTGGACAAGATCTTCGAGCTACTGGAGACGGAACCCGATATGACCGACGCGCCAAACGCAATCGACTTGGGGAGGATCGACGGGCGGGTTACCCTCGAAGACGTCTGGTTCTCCTATCTCGAGCCCTCCGGTGACAAGGAGCCGGACTGGGCGCTTCGCGGCGTAGATCTCGAGATCCCTGCCGGGTCGAGTATCGCGCTGGTTGGCGAGACAGGAGCCGGAAAGTCCACACTCGCAAAGCTGGTTGCCCGGTTCTATGACCCCCAGAAGGGAGCGGTCGAGGTCGATGGACACGACCTCAGGGAAGTCGATTCCCACTGCCTCAGGAGTCAGCTCGGGATCGTCCCGCAGGAGGGCTTCCTCTTCTCCGGCAGCGTCGCCGAGAACATCGCGTTCGGTCGCCCAGGGGCGTCACGCGAAAAGATCGAAGGAGCTGCTGCGGTGATCGGAGCCGATGGATTCATCCGTCAACTCCCCGATGGGTACGATTCCGAGGTCGGCGAGCGCGGCGTAGCCCTCTCGGCCGGCCAGCGCCAGTTGATCGCCTTTGCACGTGCCCTACTGGCCGAGCCACGAATCCTGATCCTCGACGAGGCGACCTCCAACGTCGATGTGAGGACCGAGCGGACCATCGAACGGGGATTGGGGAAACTGCTGGAGGGGCGTACCTCGATCGTGATCGCGCACAGGCTCTCGACGATCCGGGATGCAGACATCATCTGCGTCCTCGAGCACGGCAGGGTCGCAGAGATCGGGACTCACGATTACTTACTCGCCAGTGGCGGCAAGTATGCGGACCTCTATGGAAACTGGGCTGAGGTAGCCGCGGGCTGAGAGGGAACGAATGATCCGACGCCTGACGCGTCGCGGATCATGGCGGTGCTATGCCGCCCCCGCCAGAGCCTCCGCCTCCGCCGGAGCTCCCGCCTCCACCGGTCGTTCCACCACCAGTGGGCGCGACATAGGTGGGTGCGGTCGAGCCACCGGTAGCCGTGGTGGAACCGGTAGTCGAGGTCTTCGAGGTGCCGCACTCCTTGAAACCGTAGGCAGCAGCGGCTGTATCGGCATCGGTCCGGGCAGTGGTGAGAGCGGTCTCGTAGGTCGCGGTATCGGTTCCGCGATCGAGAGCGAGGCCGATCTTCTGCCCAGCCTCTACCTGACTCTCGAGGCCCGTCAGGTACTCATCGAGAGTGGCGCGATCCTCGGTGGGAGGCCCCAATTCCTTGAGCTGATCCAGCAGGCCCTGCCTGAGATCGGCGATCTCCGCAGCGCCGCTGAAACCCTCGCCCGCGTCCACATACTGCTGGATCGCCGCGTTCGTCTCGGCACACCGTGCGTCAGCCTCGGCGATGAAGGCAGCCTTGCTCAAGGCCTCGGTGGCCTGAGTCTCGGTGCTCACCGCCGTGATCGGCAGGGTCGTCTCCGGCGAGTTGTCACCGCCGCACCCGACGAGGACGGCTCCAGCGACCGCACAAGCCGAGACGACACCGAGCAGGCGCCTAGGGGATCTCTTGGATTGCATCATTCTCACTGTCCGCGAAGGTAGCAAAGCACGCGGGCGGCCATCGGAGGCAGCTTGGGGCTGCCACCGCAGATGGCTTGGATACTGGGCCCCAGGGATTTGAACCCCGACTACCTCGTCCAGAGCGAGGCGTGCTGCCATTACACCAGGGCCCAACGTGGACTCCGCTCGATCGTGCGGAAGCGCCGGTGCGCGACCGACAGGCTACCGTCTCGCGGCCCTGCTGCGGCAGTCGCTAGGCGGAGAAGAGACTCTGAAGCTCCGCTTCCTTGCCCGGATCGAGAACGGCGAGGATCTCGTCGCCTGCCTCGAGGACCGTGTCCGGGCCGGGCACGAAGCCTTTCTTGGCCCGGAGCACCGAGATCAACAGACTCCCCTCGGGCATGGAGAGGTCTCCGACGCGCTTCCCCTCGCCAGACGAACCCTCCTGGAGTTCGAGTTCGACTACCTCGAGCCCCTGATCTCCCAGATCGAGCAGCTGGATGATTCCGTGCTTCGGGACCGAGTGTTCGACCATGCGCAGGATCAGATCGGTTGCCGAGACGTAAGGGCGTATGCCGAGAAGTTCGAACCACTCACGATTGGCCGGGTAGTTGACTCGTGCGATCGTGTCCGCCACCTCGTACTTGTCCTTCGCTACCTGACAGATGAGGATGTTGTCCTCATCGTCACCCGTCACGGCGATCACGAGCGTCGCTCGCTCGATTCCGGCACGATCGAGCACCCACAGTTCGGTCGCGTCCCCGTAGGTTGCAGCGGCACCGAACTCCTGCTCGAGGGCCAGGTACCGCCCGCGATCGTTCTCGATCAGCGTCACCTCATTACCCTGCGAGACCAACTCGCGAGTCAGGTTCCGCCCGACCTTCCCTCCGCCCACAACGATCATGTAACTCGCGGCTTCAGTGGCCATCAGTCATCCATCCCCGAGGCCATCGCTCTGACTCGACCCTGGAGGAGTTCGATTGCAGCGCGGGTGGGACACACGGTGGTCAAGCCCCGCTTCGCATACCACTCCGCACGAAGTGGATCCATCACCCTCGCGATCACGGTCTCCACCTCGTACTTCCTCTCGGCGATCTGCGCGATCACGATATTCGTGTTGTCGCCGTCGGTCGATGCGATGAAGACATCAGCCTTCGCTACCCCGGCCTCCTCTAGTGCCGAAGCCTCCAGCGCAGTGCCGATGGTGAGCGTGCCGCCTGCCTCGGCAAAGTCCTTTCCGACCACGGCCTGGAGCCTGCCCTCTGCTTCCGGATCCTCGTCGAGGCAGGACACCTCATGACCATCCGCCAGCATCGCCGCTGCCAGCGACGATCCGGTCCTTCCGCATCCAACGATAAGAACGAACATTGAGCCTGATACTACGCCTGTCCGCCTCCCGACCGTTGCCGGATGCCCCTCGCGAACGGTAGTTTGCGTCCGGTTTGCCGGGCTCAGTCGAGGGTCTGAGCAGAACCTGGCTCAGGTGGCGCCGTGACGATCACCTGGCACGGGGCACGCGTGAGCACGTACTCGGTGATGGGCCCGATCTCCTTCGGGCGAGCACCGCCGATCCCACCGAGGAGTGCGCCTCCTCTGGTCTTCGTCGGAGGCTCCCCACCCATCACGATCGCCTCGAAGCCTCCCTCGGAAGCCCTCCTCACGATCGCCTCTCCTACCGATCTCCCGCGAACACACTCCCCGGTCACCTCGACTGACTCGTACTCGGCAGCCACCTCCTTTCCTCTTTCGACCGCCCTTTGCGCACGCTGTTCGACCTCGCTACCTAGTTCGGCATCGAGTGGGAGGCTGAGCGGAACCTCGACCACACACAGGATCTCGACCCGGGGGGGCGACTCTCCAGGTTGGACCTTTGCATCGGCGAGGCGCCCCGCCGTTCCGACGATGTCATCGTCGAGTTCGTCACCGAATACCGGCACCAGTACTGCCCCCAGGTCCGGCACCACGGGCTCCTTCTTGAGCGCATGCTCTGGAACGGTCACACGGCGGGTGAGCGTAGTTCCCGCGATCACCTTCCGGTAGACGACATAACCGACCAACCCGAGGACCATCCAAGATCCCCCGATCCAGAAGGCACGGTCCTGCAGGACGATGACCGCAATCCAGCCTGCGATCGACACCACCGCAGCAACCAGCGTCGGGACAGGCAGAGCGCGGCCAGCGATCTTGATGTTGAAGGGCACCCTGTATGGACGTTCGTGGTCCGGGTCGGTGAATCGCAACCTGAGGATCGAAAGATGGGCGATTGCGATCGCGAGGATCGCACCGAAGGCATAGATCCCGGCGAGGAGCTGGATGTCACCGGGAATCGCCAAAGCGATCGCGATCAGCGTCGCAATCGCAATCGCCACGTGGGGAGTGGCCTTGCGCCGATGCAACTTCCCCAGCAGGCTCGGAATCTGGCGGTTGGTCGCCAGCACGTACACATGCCGTGAAAGACCCAGCATCGAGGTGTTCGCGGCCCAGAAGAGGACCGGAACGGCCAACAGCACCACCAACCACTGGAGGCCGTCGGAGAGGATCGACGGCTCGAAACTCCTCACCACTCCGAGGATCGGCTCCTCGGCGTAGGTGGTGCCCAGAGCGGTCATAGGAGCGCCTCCGGCAGTTACCTCTACGGGTACGGCCATCAGCGCGACCACGGCGATACCGGCGTAGAAGAGCGGAACGAGGACCGTGGCGACGGAGATCGTCCGCTTGAGATCCTTGCTCTCGAACGAGAGGTCCGGTGCCAGGTCGCTGGCGGCCTCGATGCCAGCGAAAGCGATCGTCGAGAGCACCGCGGCCGTGATGATGTCATCGACGCTGGGGCTCGTAAAGAGGTTCATCTCCGCCGTGAGGGCGGATGGGTCGAAGACGACCACCAGCCCCACGACGATCACGATGAGCTGGAGACCCAGGTCGGCAAGGGCGATCAGCATCAGCCTCCCCTGCCTGCTGCGACCGGTAACCCCGATCACGTTCATCACGCCCGCCGCAACGATCACCGCGATCGCGACCACTGTCTCGGGGAGACCGCCTGAGAACGAGTCGGAGATGGGCGTCAGGTAATGGGCGACGCTCACGGCGGCAGCCGCGATGACGATCAGGTAATCGATCAGGATGGCCCATCCGGCGATGAAGCTGATCAATTCGTTGAAGGCGTGCCGGGCGAAAGTGGATGAGCCACCCCGCTCCCGGAACATCGCTCCTCCCTCGACGTAGGACATGGTGGTCAGGGCGAAGACCAGCCCTGCACCGAGGAGGATCAGCGGGGTGAGGCCCAGTCCCTTACCGGCGATGACTCCCAATGAGAAGTAGATCGAGAACCCGACCGTCGTCGATGCGACGGCGTACAGCAGCGGGGGTCCGGTGAACTTCCCCAGTTTCACTTGCGTCCCGATATGTAGAGGCGTCCGATCCCGAGTCCGATGAACAGGAGTCCGAACAGGAATCCGGCCGATGTGACGCTGCCACCACGCGAGAACGTGAGGGCGAGGATGATCACCCCGAACCCGATGATGGTCACCGAGAAGGCCCTGACGGCCATCCTGTAGCCGTCCTCCGGGCCCTTGCGCTGGCTGCTCATACGACCTCCAGGTCATGTCGCAGAGCGGCGGCAGGAGCCTCACGCTCCGCTTCCGGATCGCCAACGACGACCACGCGACAGGGACGCTGCGCGAGGATCTTCTGCAGGTCCGGGCCGATCAGCGGTCGTCCTCCCCGATAACGGAGTTCCACCACCAATGCGGTCGCCTTCACCTTCAGGGCCTCCCTGATTGCCGTCTGGCCTGCCTCATCAGGTCTGATCGGCTGGACCTGGCCGGACACCTTCGATCCTCCGATCAGTTTCGCCTGCTCGACCTTGGATTGAGCGGCTTCGATTTCAGCTGCCAGCGTGTCGTCGAGCGTGTCATCGATCGGCAGGTGCTTCGGAACGGTGACGAAAGCCAGAACGTGGATGCCCCTGCGGCGGCGAGATGCGAGACTGATCGCCGTCTCGACGGTCTTGCGCGGGAACCCCGGCTTGTCCTCCAACACGAGCATCACGCTCTCGTATTCGACGTCCTCCACGCCGAGTGACTCGGGCATCTGCATCTCCTCGGTTCTCGTCAGCGAGAGACCCTGACTGCGGCGATAGAAGACGAAGATCGCGAACCCAACCACCATCCAGCCGAGACCGATGACGAGGGTCCTCGGATTCAGCGCTATCACTACCAACCAGGCCGAAAAGGTGCCGAGCCCGCCGAGGACAGCGGTCATCGGGATCGCCACCCCCTTGATCTTGATGTCGACGAACCGCGGCTTCCACTCCCTTGCCTTGTTCGGGTATTTCTGCCTCAGCCGGATCAACGAGACATGGGCGATCGTGAACGAGAGCATGGCGCCGAAGGAGTAGAGCGTGGCGAGCAACTCGGCCTGCCCGGGGATCAGAGTGATGATCGCCGCCCCCGAGAAGATCAGGATCGAGACGTAGGGGGTTCTGAATCGGGGGTGCACGCGCCTCAGCCGCTCAGGGAGCTGTCGGTAGTGGCCCATCGAGAAGGTCAGCCTGGAAACACCGATCAAGGCGGCGTTGGTGGCGATGATCAGGATCACCGCAGCGAGGATGCCGACGTAGATCCTGAGGCCGTCGGTCAGTGCCGCGCTGGCACCTAGGTTGTCCACTATCCCGAGGACCGGGTCATCTGCGTACTTGGTGCCGAGTTCGGTCACGTACTCTCCGCCCTGCTTGGTGACCGGCATCGCCGAGAGCGCAATCACCGGAAGCAGCGCGTACAGGCCTACGACCGCGAGCACGGTGTAGCCGGAGCCCTTGGGGATGTTCTTGGCCGCATCCTTCGTCTCCTCGGCCATGTTCGAGATCGTCTCGATCCCGGTGTAGGCGATCATCCCGACCGCAATCCCGAGTACGAAGTCGCTCCAAGTCGGAGCGACTCCGAACTGGACGTTCGACACGAGCACGTCAGGGCTGAACACGAGGAGGAACCCGATCAAGACCAGCAGTAGCTGGGTAAGGAGGTCTCCAACAGCGAGGACGAGATTCAGCCTGGTCGACTCCTCGGTCCCCTTCACGTTCAACGCGGCCAGAGCGACGATCAGCAACGCCCCCGCGATGATGTCCCCCGGTGAGCTGCCTAGCGGCTCCCAGAAGACGGCCAGATAGTGGGGTACGAAGAAGGCCGAGATCGCCACCGTGATCGTGTAGTTCAGGAGCTGCCCCCAACCCGCAATGAAACTCGCTGTCTCGTTGAATGCGTGGCGGGCGAAGCTGGAGGATCCGCCTGCCTCCGGGAACATCACGGTTGCTTCGCTGTAGGTGGCAGCAGTCGCGACGAATATCAAGCCCGCCACCACGAAAGCGACGGGGGTCAGCCCGAGAGCGAAGGCGGCGGTGACGCCAAGTGCGTAATAGATCGAGGAGCCGACATTCCCGTATGCGGCGGAGAACAGTGCCCCGGGCCCATGGACCCTCGCAAGTGACTCATCCCTTGGAATTCGTCTAGCCATTGAACGCCTTACGAATATACGCCTGCCCCGGGCGCCGACAGGCTCCTCGCCGCCGCTGCATCGAGCCTCTCAGTACGCCCACCGAGACGAAGACGACCCCCGGCCTCATGGTCGGGGGTCGTCTGTCAGGCTCGGTTGACGACGTCGTCCTAGAGCGAGATGATCGGGATGATCAGGATGGCGACGATGTTCGCAACCTTGATCATCGGGTTGATCGCAGGACCAGCGGTGTCCTTGTACGGGTCACCCACCGTGTCTCCGGTGACGGATGCTGCGTATGCCTCACCCTTCTTGCCGCCGAACGCCCCATCTTCGATCAACTTCTTCGCGTTGTCCCACGCACCACCACCTGCAGTCATCGAGAGCGCTGCGAACACGCCTACGACGATGACGCCCATCAGCAGTCCGCCGAGGGCCTGGTACGAGATGACGCCGACGATCACCGGCACGATGATCGGGATCAGGGAAGGAAGGATCATCTCCTTCTGGGCCGCCGCGGTCACGATGCTCACGGCCTGTCGATAGTCGGGCTTGTCCTTGCCCTTCATGATCCCGGGCTTCTCCTTGAACTGTCTGCGGACCTCTTCGACCACACCGCCCCCGGCGCGACCGACGGCCTCGATGGAAAGCGCCGCGAACAGGTAGACCATGATCCCGCCTACCAAGAGGCCGATCAGCACGGGCGGATCAGCGATGTCAAAGCTGAGGTTGATATTCCCTGCCTCGGCTTTCAACTCGTCTATGAATGCACTGAACAGTACGAGCGCTGCCAATGCGGCCGAGCCGATCGCATAGCCCTTCGTGACGGCCTTCGTGGTGTTGCCGACCGCGTCGAGCGGATCGGTCACATCACGGACCTTCTTGGGCAGCTTCGCCATCTCGGCGATACCTCCAGCGTTATCGGTGATCGGACCGAACGCGTCGAGCGCAACGATCAATCCGGTCAGCGAGAGCTGAGCCATGACGGCGATACCAATGCCGTAGATACCCTCGGTCCCACCTCCCGCGAGCTTCCACGATCCGAGGATCGCGAGCGCGAGGACCAGCACCGGTGCAGCGGTCGACTGGAATCCCTGGGCGAGCCCCTGGATGATGTTGGTCGCGTGACCTGTCTGGGACGCCTCCGCGATCGTCTTGACCGGCCTGAAGCGAGTCGAGGTGTAGTAGTCGGTGATGATGAACAGGAACGCGGTGACGCCGACGCCGATCAAGGCGCAGAACCAGAGGTCGAGCACGCTCACGCCAGCCAGCTCGCCTCCGACGTTCTCGAGCGGCCCGGACATGAGCCAGTCGGTGATCGGGTAGAAGGCAGCCGCGGAGAGGATCGCCGAAACGGCCAGCCCGACGTAGAGCGCCCGCTCCACGTGGCCCTTCTTGCTCCGGACGAAGAACGCTCCGATGATCGAGGCGATGATCGCCACTCCGCCGATCGCCAGCGGATAGATCGCTACCTCGCGGGGCGCGTCGGTGAAGGTGAGGACACCCAGCAGCATGACCGCGACGGCGGTGACCGCATAGGTCTCGAACAGGTCGGCCGCCATACCGGCGCAGTCACCTACGTTGTCTCCTACGTTGTCGGCGATCACCGCGGGGTTGCGGGGATCGTCCTCGGGAATGCCGGCTTCGATCTTTCCGACCAGGTCGGCACCGACGTCAGCAGCCTTGGTGAAGATTCCGCCGCCGAGACGGGCGAACACCGAGATCAACGAACCTCCGAAGCCGAGACCGATCAGTGCATCCACGGCCTCCTTGTCGGAGTAGTCGAGCAGGATGAGAATCCCGTAGTAACCGGCCACGCCGAGCAGAGCAAGCCCGACGACCAGCATGCCGGTAACCGATCCACCCTTGAAGGCGATGTTCAGTGCCGGGCCCACCCCGCTCCGGGCTGCCTCGGCCACTCTTGCGTTGGAACGCACCGAG
Source organism: uncultured bacterium (assembly GCA_903901855.1). Lineage (GTDB taxonomy): Bacteria > Actinomycetota > Thermoleophilia > Solirubrobacterales > 70-9 > CAIUSP01. The sequence goes on from CAIUSP010000061.1 coordinate 16,233, forward strand.
AGGTTCATGCCGATGAATCCTGCGGCTCCGGACAGGACTCCTCCGATCAGGAAGCCGATCGCTGTGCGAGCGTCCTGAAGCGGAATGAGGAGCAACGCAACCACGATGCCGACCCCGGCGATGATCAGGTACTGGCGGCGCAGATATGCGCTGGCGCCCTCCTGGATCGAGCCGGAGATCTCCTGCATCTTCTTGTTGCCGGCCGACTTCGACAGCAAGAGCTGCGTCATCAATAGGCCGTAGACCACGGCGGCAGCGGCACAGCCGAGCGCCAGTACGATTCCATAATCGGTTAGGAACTGAGTCAAGAGTCCTCCTTATTGGATGGGCGGCGCGGGACAATACCGCTCCGCTCGGGCGTCAGACTTTACGCCTTCTCGCCGCCGGGCGTCCAAAGCCCGGAATCGGCTTGGTTCTGGGCTTCTGGGGGGTTCTCGTCCTTCACAGACGAGGTGCTCTCGTCTCCCTCATCCGAGCCTCCGCCCGCTTCCTTGGCATATGCGAGCTTCAGTTCGCTGACCGCTTGAGCGATCTGCGGTCGGGCCTCCTCGGGTGAATATTCGGACAGGGCCTCGGCCGCATCGATACCGATCCGGGCCTGCTCGAGATCACGTTCATCCTCCTTGCCGATCCTCCTCGCTGCGAGGTTGAGCAGGCTGACCGCGCTCTGCAGGATCAGGTCCTCCATCCGGACCTTCCTGATCTCCTCCTCCATCTGGCGACGGAGTTCCTCTTCCTCGGGAGTCGGAGTATTCGCTTCGGATGGGTCAGCCTCGGCTCCTGTGGGGTGTGACTGGTCGTCGCTCACTTCTCAGCTCCTCTCGGGCGAATAGGTCCGTGCGGTCAGATCTACTGAGGATCGCAGAATCTCCTCGAGCGACTTACCTTGCTCGAATGCCTCACGCGCCCTCTGGGCTCCGTTCATGGCGGGTAGGTCGACCGTAATGCCCATCACTTCGGCAGCCGGACTCGCCCACTCGACCGTCCGCTCGAGCACCTCCCTGGTCGAAACGACCTCTCCGGCATCGAAGTCGATCATCTCGCCATCCATCCCGTAGCGGATGGCCCGCCAGAAATTCTCTTCTATCTCACGGTCGAGTCGGAGATCCGGGTTCCGGCCGCCCGCCTCGTCGTAGTCGAGGGCGGCCTGACCGACACAGGCTGCCGCGAGTCCGGCCAGTGCGGTCGACTCTGCCCCATCGGTCTGCGCGTCGCAGATGCGCACCTCGACCGTCCCGAAGTGATGGTGAGGACGAACGCTCCACCAGAGCTGGGTCGCCTCGACGATGGTGCCTGTGCGGTGGAGGAGGTCGACGAATCCTGCGTAGGTCTCCCAGTTGACGAAAGGCTGATGGACACCGCAGCGTGGGAAGCTGCGGGTGAATATCTCGGTCCGAACCGAGTGCAGACCGGTGTCGCGTCCGTCGAGGAAGGGTGAGTTGGCTGACACGGCGAGCAGGATCGGCAGGTACTCACGGAGCCGGTCGCTGACCGCCACCGCTCTATCGGCGCCCTCGATGCCGACGTGCACGTGCATGCTCCAGGTGTTGTTCCGCTGAGCGACCCATCCGAGGTCATGCTGCAGGCGTCGGTAGTGCGGTGTATCGATGATCTGCTGATCGCGGTAGTCCGCCCATGGATGGGCACCCACCGAGCCGAGCGCGACCCCAGCACTCTCGGCCAGAGAGAAGAGCCTGTCCCTGCTCGCCTGCTGCTGCTGCGTGGCCTCACCGAACGTCTCCCCCCTGCCGGAACGGATCTCGATCTCGGTGTCGATCAGCTCCCCTGCGGCCGAACCAGCGAGCACGTCGTCGGCCTGACAGAGCGCGTAGAGATCCTCGAATTTGTGGACGAGTTCGAGCGACTCCGGGTCGAGCAGCATGAACTCCTCCTCCAAACCGATCGTGAAGTCGGTAGAGGTCTCGAATGTCTCCCGCACTCGGTCGAGGTCCAGGCCGTGACCTGTGGCATCGGCTTCCGACACCGGAACTCCTCTCAGGCGAGGTAGAAGTAGAGCGCGTACAACAGGTCGACGGCCGGACTGGAGGTGTGGACCGTCACTTCCGGCGGGACCTTCAGCAACCGCTCCGAGTAGTTGAAGATGATCTTCACCCCGGCATCGACCAAACGGTCGGCGACTTCCTGAGCGGCCTCTGATGGAACCGCCAACACTCCCACCACCACCTGCTGCTCGGAGACGACTGCTCCAAGCTGATCGAAATCGTGGACGACGAGTTCGCCGATCTTCGTGCCGACCAGATCCGGATCGATGTCGAACATCGCCACCACTTGGAAACCGTGGTCCGCGAAGATGTCCGAGCTGGCTATTGCCTGTCCGAGATTGCCCGCGCCGAACAGTGCGATGTTGTGCTGCCCCGAGGTGCGGAGGATCTTCCTGATCTCCTCGAGGAGGGAGTCGACGCCGTAGCCGACCCCACGCTTACCGAATTTTCCGAAGCCTGAGAGGTCGCGGCGGATCTGAGTCGAGTTGATGTGTGTGTAGGCGGCCAACTCTTGTGAGGAGATCGTCTCCTTGCCCATCTTCCTGGCCTGAGTCAAGACTTGGAGGTAGCGGGAGAGCCTCGCGGCGACTCCGAGGGAAAGGCGCTCTCCTGCGGAGGCGGACTCGATTCCGGAACGGGGGTCTGCGACTGATTGCTCCATCGACTAGAGGCTAGCGAGCCGGGCCCTGACGGCACTGTGATCGATGCCCAGTTCGCAAACCTCCTCTCCGTCGATCTCGATCACCGGAATGCGCTCGAGGTTGCGCCGCAACAGGTCCGGGTCCGACTCGATGTCGACTTCGACCAGATCGAACTCGATCCCCTGCTCACCCATCCGCACCAGATCATCCCTCGCCTCGTCGCAGAGATGGCACCCCTCGCGGCCATAGAGGACGAGTCTCGGGGCGTCGCTCATCGGACCTTCTCGGCGAATGCATCCAGCGGTAGATAGTCGGGGTAAGGAAGCGGGTCGCGGGAGCTGGCGATCGCAGCCGCAGCGATCATCGCAGCGTTATCGGTACAGAGTTCGATCGGAACCAGCTTCAGCTCCAGGCCGTTTTCGTCGCAGAGATCCGCCGCCGCCTTGCGCAACTCGGCATTCGCTGCCACCCCTCCGCCGAGAGCAACCGCATTCCAACTCCCGCCCGCGACTGCTGCGCCGAGACGGTCGATCAGTTGGTCCACCGCCGCGCGCTGAAAGGACGCAGACAGGTCCGCGCGCCGAACGGCGGACTCGGCAGGACCGAGATCCCGAACCAGATACGCGAGGGCCGTCTTCAGCCCACTGAAGCTGAAATCCAGTCGACCCGAGTCCGGCCTGGATACCGGAAGATCGAATGCCTCCGGATCGCCTTCCTCCGCCGCATTCTGGATCGCCGGACCTCCGGGGTATCCGAGATCGAGCAGACGGGCGGCTTTGTCGAAAGCCTCCCCCGCAGCGTCATCGAGGGTGGTGCCGAGAACCTCGTAACCGTCATGACCGGTTACGCCAGCAATTAGGGTATGGCCGCCACTCGCGATCAGACAACAGAAAGGGGGTTCCAACGGATCCGGCTCCAGGAAGTTCGCTGCAACGTGACCTTGGAGGTGATCCACCGGTACTAGGGGCAGCCGCTTTGCCGCAGCGAGGGACTTCGCGGTAGTGAAGCCGACCAGGAGCGCGCCGATCAGACCTGGACCCCGTGTGACCGCAATTCCGTCGAGATCGTCCAGATCGACTCCCGCCTGACCGAGAGCTGCGGCCACCACCCCATTGATCAACTCGATGTGATGCCGCGAGGCGATCTCCGGGACTATCCCGCCGAAGGCCTCATGGAAAGAGGCCTGGGAGGAGATCACGTTCGAGAGGATGCGGTTGTCCTCTACCACCGCCGCACAGGTGTCGTCACAGGAGGTCTCGATTGCGAGCAGCCTGGTCATCGGGGGACGTCAGCTGACTTCCGACGGCTCGCCCGACAGTGCGTGCCACATGATGAGTGCGTCCTCACCGTTGTCCTGGTAGTAACGCTGACGTCGGCCGGCACGCTGGAAACCGAGACTCTCGTACATCGCGATCGCGGCCTCGTTTGATTCCCTCACCTCGAGAGTGAACCGCGCCCCGGGGCCAGACCGCTCGAACATCCCGCCGATCAAGGCTGCCGCAACGCCTCGCCGCCGCATCTCGGGGGTTACCGCCACGTTCATCAGGTGCCAGACCTTGTCGTAGCGAGCGCATACGAGGTAACCGTGGATCTCACCATCGGGGCCGTGAGCTGCAAGGCAGATACTGCTCGGCTTGGAGAGCTCGAGCACGAACATGGCCAGCGACCAAGGGGTGGAGAAGGACCGGCGCTCGATCGCGATCACCGAGGGCAGGTCTGAATAGCCAAGGGCTCTGAGTAGGGTTCCGCCCGTCACGTCCTCAGTCGGTCTTTCCCGTATCTCGTTCAATCCATCGTTTCGCATCGGGCTCTCTCAGGTAGGTTGGCTCGATCGCGTCGAACGGTGTCACCTCCGCGTCCGACGCCAGTCTGCAGACGTGCCGCGCATCGATCGAATGAGCCGTGGATTCCGGCCCTGCGACCTCTGCTCCAGCGCTTTCGAGTTCTCCGAGAAAGCGTAGCGAGCCATCGCCGAGTGCCAGAGGGGGATCTGACACAAGCGCAACGATCCTCCCGAACTCTTCCGGCTCGACGCAGGTCGCAGGCAGGACCACCGAACCGTCACTCGCAAACAGGGACACGAACGCCTGACGCCTCCTGGCATCCAACACTGCCATCCGAGCTCGCCCCTCGGCCTCGGGCAATCCTCGGGCACCTTCGGCTAGTGCCTCCAGGGTCGAGACCGCTGCGACTTCTATCCCGGTCGCCTGTGCCAGTGCCCTCCCCGTAGCCACTCCTACACGGAGCCCGGTGTAGGAGCCCGGACCGACTCCGATCCCGATCCGTGCGATCCGCTGCCACCCCCCGGCGCTCTCGACGCATTCATCCACCGCAGGAAGGAGATCGCTGGCATGCGCAGGCCTCTCCCCGTCAGACGGCGAGTGATCCCATGCGCTGACTCTCTCGCCCGACCGATCTGTCACCGCGACGGTCGTGAGATCGGTAGAGGTATCGAATCCGAGAACCAGATCCCTGACGGTCGACGCGCTCACGCGATCACCAGACTCCGGTTGCCATCTGCCAGCGCCTCGATCCTGACGGTCCGGAGATCCCCATCCACCGGCAGGGCATCGACCTCGCGCCCCTCCGGAGGCCACTCGATGAAGGCGATCCGATCGGCTCCGAGGTAGTCGTCGAGCAAGGCAGGGTCCTCGCCATCCAGAGACTCCAGCCTGTACAGGTCGAGATGTGAGATCGCGATCTGGTCACCGCTGTAGGTCCGGCCGATAGTGAAGGTGGGCGAGGTGACCGGCTCCTCCACACCGAGTTCCCGGCAGGCCCCCCTGACGAAGGTCGTCTTCCCCGCTCCTAGATCTCCGCTGATCAGGACCACATCTCCGCCGGCGAGTTCAGACGCGAGCTCCGCCCCCAGCCGTTCAGTCTGTTCGGCGCTGGTGCTGATCGAGGTGGGCGCTGTCATCACTCGCCTTCTGGCGATCCGAGCAGTTCCGGAATCCGCGCGAAATCCCCCTCGAGTCCGCTCGCGTAGGCTGGAGATCGCAAAGCGGCCGCAGGATGGAAGAGTGGGAATAGGGTGGTATCGAGCGATCCGATCTGGATCTTCCTCGGAACCCCGTGGATCTGGGTAATCCCCCTCTTTTCACCGGATAAGAGCCGCGTTGCGAAATTTCCCAGACTGCAGATGACTCGCGGTTCGACCAGTTCGATCTGCCGCTCGAGGTAGGGGCTGCAGGTCTCGATCTCGAGTGAGGAGGGATCCCGGTTCTCCGGCGGCCGGCATTTGACGACGTTCGAGATGAATACCTCCTGTCGGGAGATCCCGATGGTCTCGAGCATTCGTTCGAGCAAGCGTCCGGAGCGCCCGACGAAGGGAACTCCGGATCGATCCTCCTCTGCTCCCGGTGCCTCTCCAACGAAGAAGAGGTCAGCCGCAGGGTTTCCGGAGCCGAAGACGACTTGAGTGCGAGAGTCGTGGAGAGGACACCTCGTGCACCCTTCGACCTCGTGGCGGAGGCTCTCGAAGACGTCGGCGTGACCTACCGTCTTCGCGGTCATCCTTGGCCACTCGATCGGTTGCGGGCATCGCGAGCAGCTTGGCGCTTGCGCTTGAACTCTGCCTTGCGCGCCGCCCGGTCAACACTCCTCGTGGATTCGAGCTTCTTCCGCTCATTGGTAGTGAGTCGCCGATGGATGGGGCTGTAGGACGAGGTCGGCAACCTCTCGACCCTCGATGCCCCGCAATCGGGGCAGCACACGGAGTCGGCTTCGAGGCCGACATGGGGACCGGTCAGTTCCTCGAACTCGACTCCGCATTCGTTGCAGGAGAACTCGTAGATCGGCATAGAAACCAATCGTAGTCCCGACCCACGCCTATACTCGTGGTCGACCGTCCGGCATCTCCAATCCGGGAGCTGGAACGGGAGAACGTGATGACAAAACCCAATCTGATGATCGTCGGGCGAGGCCGCGTTGGCGGTTCACTTGCCGCTGCCGCGGAGGCCGCGGGGATCGAGACCGCGCAGGAGGATGGCGGACGAGCCGTCTTGCTCTGCGTCCCGGACGACGCGATCCACGATGCCTGCGATCGCCTGGGGGAACGTACGCCGGAGCTCGTCGGCCATGTCAGCGGTGCCTGCGGATTGGACGTGCTCTCCCCCGCCAGCGATCGCGGGGCAGCAACCTTCTCGCTGCATCCACTCCAGACCTTTCCGGACTCGCAGACGCCGACAGCTGGCGTTCCATGCGCAGTGTCGGGGAGCAGCCGCGAGGCGGTCGAATTCGCAGAGACGCTGGCGGCCACCCTCGGGATGCGCCCGTTCGAGGTGCCCGAGGAGGCCCGGGCCGAATACCACGCTGCAGCCTCGATCGCGTCGAACTTCCTGATCGCAATCGAACAGGCGGCGGCTGAGCTATTGGCGCGGGCAGGGATCGAAGACGGCAGGGAACTCCTCTCTCCCCTCGTACTTGCGACGGCGGCGAACTGGTCCGAACGGGGAGGCGAGGCACTGACGGGTCCTATCGCGCGGGGCGATACCGAGACGATCGCGCGACATCGCGATGCGATCGGCAGGACCTGGCCGGAACTGCTCGACGCCTACGATCGCCTGGCTGAACTCACCGCAGGAGTGGCCGGAGCGGAAGGAGTAAGTGGGAGATGAAGCGAGTCACATCACGTTCGGAGCTGAGCGCGGTACTCGCCGAAGGGTCCGGCGACGGACCCAGAGGATTCGTTCCGACGATGGGTGCGCTGCACGCCGGACATCGAGAGCTGATCTCTCGTGCTTCCATCGAGTGCGGCCGGGTCGTCGTCAGCGCCTTCGTCAACCCGACCCAGTTCGATGACGCAACCGATCTCGCGTCCTATCCCCGCGAGCCCGAAGCGGATGCCAAGCTGGCGCAGGCAGCAGGGTGCGACGTCTTCTGGACTCCTGCAGTGGAGGACCTCTATCCGGATGGCCTGGAGGCGGACGTCAGGGTCACCGACGACCTCACCTCGGTCCTGTGCGGCGCCGAGGAGGGGCGCGGGCCGGATCACTTCGCCGGCGTGACCACGGTGGTCTCCAGGCTGTTCGATGCGGTCCGACCCGATATCGCCTACTTCGGGGAGAAAGACGCCCAACAGTTGGCAGTCATCCGGCGGATGACGACTGATCAGCAGCTCCCGATCGAGATCCGCGGGATCCCGACGGTTCGCGATCCCGACGGACTCGCGTTGAGTTCCCGCAACCTGCGGCTCGACGCTCGATCCAGAGAGCAGGCGTTGGCGATACCGAGAGCTCTACGGGAGGCCAGCGAGATGGCGATGTCGGGCGAACGATCGACCGACTCGCTCACCCGCCACGTACGGCATCTTCTGATCGAGAACGGAATCGAGCCCGAATACGTCGAGGCGAGAGATCCAGACGATCTCGCTCCCGTTGCGGAGATGAACGGCCGGCCGGTCCTGCTCGCCGTCGCTGCGACCGTAGGGGAAGTAAGACTTATCGACAACGTGATTCTCGAGGGGAGGAGTTGAGATGAGCACGGTTCGTACCGACACAGGTCACGGGACTCCGGCACGGGAGCCGGTGACGATCCAGAAACTCGGGGAGATGAAACTCGCAGGCGAACCGATCGTGATGATCACCGCCTACGACCACCCTTCCGCTCTGGTGGCCGAAGAGGCTGGCGTCGATGTGGTCTTGGTCGGAGACTCGGCGGCGATGACCGTGCTCGGACACGACTCCACCGTGCCGGTGGGCATGGACGAGATGGTCATGCTGGCATCCGCGGTCAGAAGGGGGCTCGATACCCCGCTGCTGGTCGGCGACCTTCCGTTCGGCTCCTACGAGGCATCCAACGAGGATGCGGTTGCAAACGCACAGCGCTTCATCAAGGAATCAGGATGCAACGCGGTCAAACTGGAGCGCGGTGGCGCCTCGGTGGATCGCGCGCGAGCGATCGTACGGGCCGGAATACCCGTGATGGGCCATGTCGGACTCACCCCCCAGACCGCCGACGCTCTCGGGGGATACAAGGCGCAGGGTCGCAGCGCCGATGCCGCTGCTCGGATCGCGGAGGAGGCGCTTGCCCTTCAATCGGTCGGCTGTTTCTCGATCGTCTTCGAGGCAGTGCCCTCAGAGGTAGTCGAGGAACTCTGCCGGCACATCGACGTGCCCACGATCGGGATCGGCGCCGGACCAGCCACCGACGGCCAAGTACTGGTGTTCCACGATCTGCTCGGGATACACACCGGTCACACCGCGAAGTTCGTCAAGCGATACGCGAACCTCCACGACGAGATGGTCCGAGGGGCCCGGACTTACGCAAGTGAAGTCCGTGAGCGTTCATTCCCTGGCCCGGAACACGGCTACGCGGTCGAACCAGAGGAGCTGGAAGCCTTCAAGGAGTACCTCGCAGCGGAGAGCCTCGCGGCCCGCTCTCCATGGGACTGGTAGCCGGCTTCAGGCACCGGCTTTTCGGGGAGTCCCGGCCTTTCGTGGCCTAGATCCCTTTCCCGTGCCGGACGCGCCCTTGCTTCCCGATCTCAGCAGGCCCAACCCCAGGATCGGGAAGAAGAGCATCGTCAGCACAGCGGCACCGATCAACGCCGCCGCAGTGGACGGCTGCATGTGCCCGCCCTCAACTCCGATGGTCGCGATCGCAACCACCAGAGGGAGCTGGGTGGCAGAGAGCAACGCCAGCGCCCGTCGCTGGTTCGTCTCCAGATCCTCGCGATAGAGCAGAAGGGCAGGCAGGCCGCGCGCGAGCACCATCAGCACGAGGAACACCGGCAACTTGATCAGCGCGCTACTGCTGCTGGTGAGCGCATCGAGATCAAAGCTGATTCCACTCGATACGAAGAAGAAGGGAATTAGCAGCCCAAATCCGATCGCGTACACCTTCGACTCGAATTGCTCGGTCTCCCGGCCACGAAGAGATGCCCGAACGATCATTCCTGCAACGAAACCTCCAAGCAGCACATCCAGACCCAGTCCCTCCGCTAGGAAGACGAGGGCAAAGATCAGCAGCACGGTGACCCTGACCGCGAGCTGCGAACTCAGGTTCAAGGTTCGCTCCAGAGCTGGCCAGCTCCGCCAGCTGGCGCGGACCGATGCCACCGAGATCACAACCGCGATCAGCAGGAACGCGAGCAGGACGATCGCCTGATCCCAGGGCTTCGACTCAGTCAGGACGAGGGTCAGGAGAAGGATTGGTCCGAATTCGGCACACGCACCTGCCGCAATGGTCATGGTTCCGAACTTGGTCCGATTCTCGTCCGCGTCCTTCAGGATCGGAATCAGCGCACCGAGCGAGGTAGATGTCATTGCGGCTCCGGTGAAGAGGAAAGAAAGGACCAGGCCGCTCGTCTCCAACAGTCCACCGGCTCCAAAGGCGATCAGCACCGAAAGGAGCCAAGCAAGAACTCCGAGCTTCAGGGGCCTCCCCTTGATCCGATCGAAATCGATCTCGTAGCCGGCAAAGAAGAAGAGCATCCCGAGGCCGAGGTTGCGAAAGAAATCCGTGAAGGAGTCCATCTCGACCCAGCCGAGAACCTGAGGGCCCACGATTATCCCGAGGATCAGCTCGACCACGATCACCGGCGGAGCGAGTTTGCGCGGCAGGACGGTGGCGATGATCCCTGCCACCACAGCGATCACGACGATCAGGAAGAAGCTACGTTCGTCGACGGAGATCATCAGCGGAAGTCGATCTCCCTGATCACCTTCGCAGGAGCCCCCGCGGCGATGACTCCGCTGGGAAGATCTCGAGTGACCACGGAGTTGGCTCCGATCACGCACCGCTCGCCGACAGTCACGCCTCCGGTGATCACGGAGTTGGCACCGAACCAACAGTTGCCCCCGATCCTGACCGGCCCCTTACCGACGAAACCCTGCCAGGTGATCGGCTGATCCGGATCGTCGTAGCGATGGTCCGCGTCGCCGACGAAGCACTGGTTGGCGAACATCACGTGGTCCCCGATCGTGATCTCCTCGTAGGCGGCGAGCATCGAGTTCCGGTTCAGAAAGCAGCCCTGGCCGATCGTGATCTTCGCCTCAGGGGCGAGCGTTAGCCAGCAACCGGGTTCGAGCAGAGTCCCGCGACCGATACTCAGTCGACCGTCATCCAGGGCCTCTAGGACCTCGCCTTCGACCGGCGGCCTGATGAAGAAGCCCCCCGAGGCCGCGTGGCGCGCGATCCGGTATCTCCTCGAGAACCGGCGATTGCGTTCGTACCAGCGGCGTTTGCGATTCCAGAGTCGCCACTCCAGCGGGGTCGGCATGAGACGAGGATCCCAGATATCTCCGCGTTGGTTGCACACCGAATATCTTGTCTGCTGTGAGCAAGGCGGGAGAACTGATTTCAGGGGTAGACCTCGGTGGCACCAAGATCCAGACGGTCGTGGTCGACGACGAAGGGAGGGTGAAGGGGCAGTCTCGCCACCCCACGCCCACGACCGGAGGACCCGACGACGTGATCGCAGCGATGGCCGACGCTGTAACGGAGGCCTGCACGGAAGCGGGTATCGAGCCCTCAGAGCTTGCAGCCGTCGGAGTGGGGTCACCAGGTGCGGTCGATGGCGAGGAAGGGACCGTTTCGAGCGCGCTGAACCTCCCCGATTGGGGCGGCACCGTACCGATGGGTCCCAAGTTGACCGAGTTGCTCGGTCCGCCGGCGTTCATCGGAAACGATGTCCAAGTGGCGACCGAGGCTGAGTTCACCAGCGGAGCGGGCAAGCCGTACGGCTCGATTCTCGGCGTCTTCTGGGGCACCGGCGTTGGCGGAGGCCTGATCCTCGATGGGAAACCGTGGTTGGGTAGGGGCTCTGCTGGCGAGATAGGACACATGGTCATTCGCCGCGGCGGGGCAAAGTGTCCGTGCGGCCGCCGAGGCTGCATGGAGGCGTATGCCGGTCGCAAAGCGATGGAGATCAGGGCTCGTGAAGAGGTAGCCGCCGGAA
>CAIUSP010000062.1 GCA_903901855.1 uncultured bacterium
CCTCCCCCGAGGCGCTCTCGCTGGCGGCGGAGAACGCCGAGGCCCTTGGTCTTACGGGCCGGGTCTCGTTTGCCTCGGGCACGATTGCCCTCGATACCGGCTCCTTTGATCTGCTGGTCGCCAATCTCCCCTACATAAGCGAGCAGGAGTGGCAGGGGTTAGAGCCAGAGTTGCGAGAGTTCGAACCCAGGCAAGCCCTCGTTCCTGGACCTAGCGGGTTGGAGGCATTCACCGAGCTGATCGGCGGTCCCTCGGGCATCTCACAGCTCCCAGAAATTCCCGCTTCGATCGCTCTCGAGGTCGGCGAGGGGCAGGCCGCAGAGGTCGCCGCGATGTTGGAGACGGCCGGATACGAACAGGTCGAGATCCGCCCCGATCTCGCCGGCATCGAACGGGTGGTCTTGGCAAAGCGATGAGCACCAAGCTCGTATCGATCGCCGCCGATGGCGAGGAGGCAGCGCGCGAGTCCCTCGAAGCCTGCATTGCCTCAGGTGGCGTTGCCGTATTCCCGGCCGACGGCGTCTACGGACTCTGCTGTGATCCGATCGACGAGAAGTCGATCGAGCGGATTCACCAGCTCAAGGGGCGCGACGAAGGCAAGAGCTCCGCGGTGCTGTATTTCACACCGCTTGCGATGCGCGAGTTGGTCGCCGGTCTCACCACCCGAGTTGCCGATGCGGTCGGCCAACTGCTTCCCGGGCCATTGACCTTGATCCTTCCCAACCCGGATGGCCGCTACCCGTTGGCGTGTCGCGAGGATCCGCAGCGCCTCGGGGTGAGGCTGCTCGAAGGTCCCCTGAAGGGAATGCCGCTACCGGTCTTCCAGACCTCGGCCAACCTGTCGGGCTCGCCACCGTCATCGCAGTTCACCGGAATCGAGCAAACGATCGTTGGAGGGGCAGACCTGGCGATAGATGGGGGAGACCTGCAGGGCGATCCATCGACCGTCCTCGATCTGACCGACTACGAGGCAGATGGACAATGGAGCGTTCTTCGCGACGGCGCGATCTCTCCGGATCGCCTTGCCGGGATACTCGGAGATTCCGCTTGATAGTGCGGCTTTGACTCTCTACTGTCGATCGAAGAGCACACCCGCCGAAAATCTGTGTAGTGTTCGCGCCAAGTAAATCGTTTTTGCCAATTTGTCACACTAGGTTGGGAAAAGGGTTTTTCGGAGAGAGAAAGGGGTATGGAGATGGCAACCAAAGCAAAGGCATCAGCAAGCCTTTTCACCCGTAAGGCGACTGGACTGGTCCGCGAAGCAAGAACGATCGACGCGCTCTTCTACAACGTGATGTGGGCGAGCGTTGCTTTGTCGTTTGCTTTCGCCTGGCTCTTCTACGCCTTCTATCCGGGAGCAAACCTCTGGGTAGCGCTCGGCGTTGCAGCCTGCATGGGTATTCCCGGTGCGTTCCTCTACGCGATGCTTTCGCAGATCATGCCGAGGACCGGAGGCGACTACGTCTTCAACAGTCGGTCACTCAGTCCGTCGATCGGTTTTGCGGCCAACTTCAGCTTCTGCTTCTGGCTCGCGATCATCTTCGGCCTCTACACCACCTATATGGCGGCCTACGGCTTCGGAGCCATGGGCAGGATGTTCGCCGGCTTCACCGGCTCGGCCGGCTGGCTCAGCTTCGGCGACTGGTTCTCGACCGAGTGGGGTCTGTTCATCACCGGCACGGTTGCGCTGATCGTCTCTGCCCTGATCTTCATCGTTGGAGGACTCCGTGTCTTCCTACGGATCCAGGTCGTGGTCTTTGCGCTCTATGCGCTTGGCACCTTCTTGGTTCCGGTGATCGTCGGTCTGGCTCAGAGCAAGGCTGGCTTCCTCGACAACTTCAACGAATACGCCGCCAACCTAGGAACCAACAACGCGGTTGCGCAATTGACGGCGTCGGGTAAGGCCGGAGGCTTTGCGCCGCTGAACGGGTACGACACCAAGTTGACCCTCCAGTCGACGACTCTCTTCTGGTACGTGTTCGGGTTCCTCTACGCGAGCAATTACTTCGCCGGTGAGATCAGGCTCAGGAAGAGCACCCACTTGATCTCCATCCCCGGCGCTGCGTTTATCGCGGTTGCGTTCTTCGCGATTCTCCTCCCGATCTACCTCGGGATCACCGGCTACGACTTCAACTCGCTGCTCGGCCTGGCTGATCCGGCCAAGTACGGCTTCGTCGCTGGTGCTCCGGCATACCCGGAGATCATGGCGATCGCCTCCGGCAGCTGGGTCTGGGGTTTTCTGATCATCCTCGGCTTCACCGTGGGACTGTTGGTCTGGTTGCCTCAAACGATGCTGCTGATCAGTCGTTCGATGTTCGCCTGGTCCTTCGATCGGATCGTGCCCGAGAAGCTCTCTCAGGTCGATCCGCGAACTCACGCTCCCGTCTTTGCGATCGGGATCGTGACCGCGCTCGGTATCGCGAGCACGGCTATCTACGCGTTCACCGACTGGTTCACCACGCTCGCGGTTTTGCTTGGGCTGACCTTGACCCTCGCCATCACGGCGATTGGCGGCATCGTGCTGCCCTTCCGCCAGAAGGCGATGGTCGACAACTCGCCCTACGGCAAGCGTGTGCTCGGCATTCCGGTCCTCTCGATCGTCGGCCTTCTCGCCTTCATCGGGTTTGGACTCGGCGTAGCACTGTTGCTCTGGGATCCGTCCTCTGGAGCAAGCCTCGTCAACAACCCGGGCAAGCTCTGGCTGGCGTTGATCGTGTACGCCGCCGGATTCCTGATCTATGGGATCTCCTACACGGTGCGCAAGCGACAGGGAATCGACCTGAAGCTGACGCATCAGGAACTCCCGCCCGAGTAGGTCGATGGGACTTTTCAGCAGGAGCGGTGGAGGCGGAGCTGACAAGCTCCGCCTCTACTACGCATCGGATATCCACGGCACCGAGGTGCTGTGGCGCAAGGTCCTCCACTCGCCGGCCGGATATGACGCCAAGGTCATCGTCATGGGCGGGGATGTCACCGGCAAAGTGGTGATCCCTCTGGTGGACAACGGGGATGGCACTGTCACGGCCGAGCTCTTCGGAGTGGCGGAGACCGCAGCGACCGAGGAGGAGCGAGAGGAGTTGATGAACCGCGTCCGTGCCAACGGGATGTATCCGCATCTGATGACCCCGGATGAGGTCGAGCGGGTTTCGAAGCTGAGCGAGGCGAAGCGAGAGAAGTGGTTCGCCGAGGTAATGCTCGAGACCTTCGACCGCTGGATGGCTTTGGCCGAGGAGCGACTCACCGACGACGAGATCCGATGTTTCGTGATGCCGGGCAACGACGATCCTCCCGGCGTCGACGAAGCGATAGACAAGGCAAAGCGTGTTGAGTCATGCGACGAGAAGACCGTCGAGTTCGGCGACTACACGATGATCTCGCTCGGATACTCCAACATCACCCCGTTCGACTCACCCCGCGAATTGAGCGAGGACGACCTCTACAGGCGTGTTGCAAAGCTGGCCGATCAGCTCGATGACACCTCGAAGTTGATCATGAATCTGCACGTGCCTCCCTACGACTCGCAGCTGGATCTCGCTCCTGAGCTCGACAAGGATCTCACCGTCCAGACAGTTGCTGGCCAGCCGAAGATGGCTCCTTGTGGCTCCACCGCGGTTCGTGAGCTGATCGAGACCTATCAGCCGATCGCGAGCCTCCACGGGCACGTGCACGAGTCCCGCGCAGCCAACCGGATAGGTCGCACTCTCTGCATCAATCCTGGAAGCGACTACCACACGGGCCGAATCTCTGGTGTCCTCGTCCATCTCAAAGGTGACAAGGTCGATTACCAGTTCGTAACCGGCTAGCCAGCGCCACGATCTCATGCGGCTCCAGCCGCCAAACTGTCACACCCAACTGAAGGAGAGCCTGAAATGCCCAGACAGAAGACCAACCCGATCGCAGCCGCCGAATACGCAGAGCGCCGCAGCAAGTTGCGTGAGGCCGCTGTCGCGAACGGTCTGGACGGTGTCCTCGTAGTCAGTCGCGGTGCCAACGGCGCCGACTGGGGCGCCGACATCGTCTACCTGGCCAATCACTACTCGGCCTTCCCGCAGATCCCTGACCGTCTGGGGTCTTGGTCCGGGCGTGGCCACTCCGGCCTCGTGATGCCCGTCTCCGAAGATGGCACCCTGGTAGTCGAGATACCTGACTGGCGCGAGGATCTGGTGGCGATCGAAGATGTACGCGTTGAGCTGGATCTGTGGTCCGGACTTGCCTCCACGCTCAAGGACCGCGGCCTGGGCGAGGGGAAGATCGGTCTGATCGGCCGCGAGAGCATGCTCTATGCCTGCGTTGACCGGATTCAACAGGAGGCCCCGGGCGTAGAGCTGGTCTGGGCGGATGAGCTGATCGAGGGTCTGCGCCGGATCAAGTCGCCGGCCGAGATAGATCTGATGCGTGAGTCGACGCGCGTCGGCTGCAACATGGTCGAGGCCTTCGTCTCGGCTGCCGAGCCGGGCGCAACCGAGGCCGACTGCGTGCTCGCCGCGCTCAACGTAGGAATCCCGCAGGGCGCCTTCCCACTCGACATCCCCGTCGCGTCGGCCGAGAACGTAGATCACTTCCTCTGGGAGCGGATGCCCTCATGGGACACCGAGCGCAAGCTCGAGGCTGGTGACATGATCCACCCCGACATGTACGGCACCGTCAACGGCTACTTCTATGACATGGTCCGCACCACGGTCGCCGGTCGCAAGGTCACCGACGCTCAGCGAGAGGTTCTCGAAGCATCGATAGCGGTGGTCGAGCACATCATCGAGGCGATGGGGCCGGGTGTCCGATGCGGCGATCTGTTCGATCGCGGAGCCGCGTGGCTAGCCGAAAATGACTTCGAGGTACCCGGCTCTGAAGAGTCAGCCGATGTCGCGCTGCTCGGCCAGGCCTATCCCTCCTTCGGGCACAGCATGGGGCTGGCCTGGGAGAACCCGTCGCTGGTACCCGACGAGGATGCCGAGCTGCAGCCCGGAATGATCATGGCGGTGGAGGCCGAGGTGGGTCGCCCGGGTGCCGGCACCGGAGCCTTCGAGCACAATCTTCTGGTCACCGAAGACGGAGTCGAGATCTTCACCGGGCACGTGAAGAACGTTTGGTGGGACTGACCCGCGGTGATCG
>CAIUSP010000063.1 GCA_903901855.1 uncultured bacterium
CACCCGCCGAGAATAACCGCGTCTCCGGTTGCCGATCCGATCCGCTTCTTTCAGCCCTCGGCGGAGTCCGAACCCCTTCGCGGACGGAGCTGGGTGACCGTTGCCGACTGCTCGAGCCCGTTGGCCAGCCGGTCCACTCGGAATTCGAGCGCGGCGACCCTATCCGCAATCTCCCGCAGGGCGTCGACTACAGAGTCGGAGGGATCGATCAAAGCGTCGTCGGATCGATCATCGGGCTGCCCGGCCTCGACCAGGCGACCGGGGTTGCCCACGATCGTCATGCGAGCGGGGACATCCTCGATCACTACAGCGTTCGCCCCGATCTTCGAGAACGAGCCGATCTCGACTGGGCCGAGCAGCTTTGCGCCCGACCCGATCGTCACGTCGTCGCCGACCGTGGGGTGCCGCTTGCCCCTGGCAAAACCGGTCCCTCCCAAGGTGGCTCCTTGATAGACCGTCACCCGATCGCCGATCTCGACCGTCTCGCCGATCACCACTCCCGCCCCATGGTCGATGAAGAACTCCCTTCCGATGACTGCTGCGGGGTGGATCTCGACCCCCGTCGTTGCACGGGAGAGGTATGCGAGCAGCCGCGGTGCAATTGGGATTCCCTCCTGCCACATCCCGTGCGCGAGTCGATGAGCCAGAACGGCCTGCACTCCAGGCCATGCGAGCAGGATCTCTACCGACCCCACACCACGAGCAGCAGGATCACGGTCGCGGGCAGCAGCGAGGTCCGAGCTGATCTCGCCGATGAACCGCCTCAGGCTCGGAAGACCCAACACGGGGCGATCAGCCTTCAGGGGGGAAGAACGGGAGTGACATATAGCGCTCGCCCGTGTCGCAGGCGATGGTCACGACGCGCCTGCCGGCGAATTCGGGACGGGCAGCAAGCCCCATCGCCGCATGAAGGGATGCCCCTGCAGAAATCCCGATCAACAGCCCTTCGCGCCGCGCTGACTCGCGTGCCGCGCTTATCGCATCCTCGTCACTCACGGTGATGACCTCGTCGATCACGCTCCGGTCGAGGATCTCAGGCACGAATCCCGCGCCTATTCCCTGAATCCGATGAGGCCCCGCAGCACCGCCGGAGAGCACCGGCGATCCAGCCGGCTCGACTGCGACGACCTTCACGTCCGGATTTCGCTCCTTGAGCACCTGGCCGACTCCGGTGAGGGTGCCCCCGGTGCCCACGCCCGTGACGAACACATCGACCTCTCCATCGAGATCGCGCCAGATCTCCTCGGCCGTCGTCCTGCGGTGGATCTCCGGGTTGGCGGGATTGGAGAACTGCTGTGGCATGTAGGCATCCTCGGATGATTCGATCTCCCTTGCGAGCGAAACGGCTTCGTCCATCCCGCCCATTGAAGGTGTCTCATGCACCTCTGCCCCCAACGTCCGAAAGAGAGCCTGTCGCTCTCTGCCCATACCCTCCGGCAGAGTGAGGATGAGCCGGTGTCCACGGGACGCGCAGACGACAGCGAGGGCCACTCCCGTGTTCCCGCTGGTGGGCTCGACGATGGTCGCGCCGGTCTGGGGGATGAGCCCGTCGCGCTCGGCCGCATCGATCATCGCCACACCGATCCGGTCCTTGATCGACCCTCCCGGATTGAAGAACTCGAGTTTGGTGACGATCTCTGCGCCTCCGTCGGGCTTCAGATTCCTCAACTCGACCATGGGTGTCTCCCCCACGGTCGCTGAGGGCTCCGAGGCGGTGCGCAGGGAATCGAGTCGCTTACGGGTCTCAGCCCTCACGGGATTACGCTACCCGACACCGATACACCGCTCCGCACAGCCCCGCCCGGCAAACGGTCTGCAGCCTCAGATCTGGTAGAGGCCCCGGCCCTCGGCCGGTAATTCGCGCTCGGCGATCTCTGCGATCGAGGCCTCGCTGAAGCAGCCTCGGAGAGCGGCCACACCCTCGGCCCAGATTCCCCCAGCCTCCTTGGCCTCCTCCCCCACCACCCCGTCGAGCGCCTGAACCACCTCCAGCACCGTGATCTCCTCCGCGGGCCGAACGAGCGTGTAGCCGCCCTTGGCACCGCGGTGACTGGTGACCAGGCCCGCTCGGCGGAGCGAGGTGAGCAGTTGCTCCAGGAACTGGACCGGCATTCCGCGTCGCTCGGCGATCGCACCAGCCGACACAGGGGTGTCAGGATGCCGGGCGAGCTCCGCCAGAGCAACGACCGCATACCGCGACTTCGAGGTGATCGAGATCAACCGGTCGCTCCCTGCTCGGAACGGCAGCGATCGATCGCCGCTTCGATTCGCGAGAGCGTCTGCTCTTGGCCCAGTGCTGACACCGTCTCGAAGATACCCGGTGAAACGCTGCCGCCAGTGAGGGCAACACGGACTGGCTGGTAGACGGCTCCGGGCTTGGCCCCTGAATCCACCACCACTTGCTCGAGGGCCTTCTCCACCTCTGGGACTCCGAAGCCCTCGAGATCAGCCAGGGCCGAATGTGAGGACTCGAGGAGGTCGGCGGAGCCCTCCTTCATCACCTTTCGCCAAGCCTTTTCGTCGAGCTCCGGCTCCTCGAACAGATAGCCGATCAGGGGCCAGACCTCTGCGAGGGTCTGGGCCTTCTCCTGGGCCATCTCACATGCGTCTCGCAGCCTGTCGTCGACCTCCCGGTCGATGAACGCCGCAACCCGTGCCGTGTAGTCGTCGACAGGGAGTCCGCGCATGTATCTGCCGTTCATCCAACGCAGTTTCTGTTCATCGAAGATCGCTGCCGCTTTTCCAACCCGGTCGATACGGAATCTCGCGATCAGGTCCTCAGTGGTGAGCAGCGTCTCATCATCCTCGGTTCCCCAGCCGAGGAGTGCGATGTAGTTGCGCACGGCCTCAGGGAGGTAGCCGGAGTCCCGCAGGGCCTGCACGCTGTCAGCGCCGTGACGCTTCGAGAGCTTCTTCCCGTCTGGACCGTGGAGGAGCGGCAGATGCGCGTACCGCGGAGGAGTAGTTCCCAGTGCCTCCATGACGAGAATCTGTTTTGGGGTATTGGAGAGATGATCGTCACCGCGAACGACATCCGTGATCTCCATGTCGAGATCGTCGATGGCCACCGCGAGGTTGTAGAGCGGCGAACCGTCAGAGCGCGCGATCACGAAATCGTCGATCGCAGAGTTCGGAAACGAGACATCCCCGTGTATCTCGTCCCTGACCACGGTCTCACCCTCATCGGGCACCCGCAGCCTGACCGCAGCCGAAGGATCATCCGCGCCCTTGCCTCGGTAACCGCGGTTTCCGTTCTCCTTCTTCCAACTCGCTACCTCTTCTGCGCTCGCGGGATCCCTGTAGGCGAGATCCGACTCCAGCATCTGCTGGACACACTCACGATGTCGATCCTCTCGCTCCTTCTGCCGTAGGGGGCCTATGTCCCAATCCAGTTCGAGCCACTCCAGGGCTTCGAGGATCGAAGCCACGTTCTCCTCGGTGCTGCGCTCGGGGTCCGTGTCCTCCAGGCGGAGGACCAGTTCACCCTTCTCTCCTCGAGAGGCCAGCCAGTTGTAGAGTGCCGTGCGTGCTCCCCCGATGTGAAGGACACCGGTTGGTGAAGGCGCGAATCGGAAGCGCATGGAGGTCACAGTGCTGATCGGTGCCCATGTTTCCACAGCCGGCGGTCTGCTGAATGCCGTGCAACGCGGCACCGAGAAGGGTTGCGAGGCAATTCAGATCTTCAACCAGAGTCCACGGGCCTGGAAACCCACCGCCTACACCGAGGAGGACTTCGCCGCTTTCAAGGAGGCGATGGCGGATTCGAAGATCCAGTCAGTCGTGATCCACATGATCTATCTGATCAACCCTGCAGGTTCCGACCGCACCCTTCGACGCAAGTCCCTCGCCTCTTTGACCCACGCTATGAGGGTCGGTGACGCGATAGATGCGGCGGGGGTAGTGATCCATCCGGGCGCCCTGAAGGGCGGAGAGCGCGAGCCCGCGAAGAAGCGATCAGCACAGATGATCGCCGATGCCCTCTCCGACTCCGAGCGATGCCCAGCCCTGCTCGAGAACACAGCCGGAAACGAGGCTCTGCTGGGCCGGGACTTCGCCGAATTGGGGGATCTGATCGATCTTGCCGGCGGAGGTGCGCGGCTTGGTCTGTGCATCGATACCTGCCACCTCCATGCCTCCGGCTACGACGTCAGGAGCAAGGCCGGGGTCGAGGCGCTGGTGGACGAGATGGCGGCTGATGTGGGCGTGAATCGCCTCTCGTACCTGCACGTGAACGACTCCCGCGACGCATGCGGCTCCAACCGTGACCGACACGCCAACATCGGTGAAGGCGAGATCGGGAAGGGCGGGTTCAGGGCCTTCCTCTCGGAACCTCGGCTGCAGGGAACGCCTGCGGTACTCGAGACGCCCGGACCCGACGGTCAAGGATCCGACCGGGCGGAGGTCTCATTGGCTCGGAGGCTGTGGCGTGAGGGACTGCGCTCCCGGAAGCAAGGGGCCTCCCGGAAGTAATCGACTCAGTCGAGCGCGTTTCGCAGGTCGAAAACGCGGATTCCCTCAGGGCCGGTTTCAGAGCAGTCGAAGAAGCGCTTGTTCGTGCACTCGTAGCCAGGACCGTCGCTCTCGTAGGAGCGTTCGACCGAGAACTGGCAATGGGGAAGCGGAGGACCTTGCATCTTGATTCCACCGAAGCCCTTGCCGGCCTCGGCCTCTTCGAACAACTCGAGGTCGATTTCCGCTCCGAAGACCCGCTGCAGACATCCCATGTAAGAGCTCCCGCTGGCCTCGTCGGCGTAGGAGTAGAGATAACGGCAGCCCATCGCGATACAACCCGACGGGTCGACAAGCTTGTCGCAGAACGAGTTGCACTCGCGGCACTCACCTGCTCCTTGCTTGCGCTTGAGAGGTCTCTGTGTGGCCATCGCGATAAGTCTAAGGGGCGGGACGAGCCTCTCGCCTGACTTTTCAGGCCGCCTTGACCACGGCCGGACCCAGCAGCGCCTCCAGCTCCACGTGGAGTGCCTCAGAGTCCTTGACCCTGTACCGGTCGCCGAAGCGGAGGCGCTTCGGGCCCTCTTTGGTGATCATCTCGAGCACTACCTCGGAACCCCCTGGAAAACTCTCGAACAGGTTCTTCAGCTCGGGGACCACTTGCCGGTCGAGTCCGGCTGCGTCCACTCGCACGATCACCGGTTCATTGCCCGCGGCCCGCTTCGCTCGTGCTATCTCCTCGTCCGTGGGGTCGAAGGCTCTCACCTCCTGGGCTATCAACTTCGTCTGTCCACCTTCTTGATGATCGAGTCTGCCTGTTATCAGTACGACGGTGTCACGCTCGAGCACCGCCTCAGCCCCTTCCATCACGCGACCCATGACGAGTGCCTCCACTTGTCCTTCGACGTCATCGAGCGTCGCGAACATCATCAGTGCCCCTCGCCGCGTCCGGATCTTCTTCGCCTCGGATACGAGACCACCCACGGTCACGGTGGACTGGTCGGGGCGTGATCGCAGATCGCCCAGTCCGCACTCGACCCGTGAACGGAGCGCGTCACGCACTTCGTCCAGAGGGTGCGCCGACAGGTAGGTTCCGAGGGTCTCCTTCTCGAGGGTCAACAGTTCCCTCTGCTCGAACTCCTCGATGGGCACCGGCGGTTCGCTGGACTGGTTCGTGCTGTCTCCGTCTCCGCCACCGTCGTCCAGATCGAAGATGGATCCCTGACCGCTCCGAGAATCTTCCTGTGCCTTCTGCCCGCTGGCGACGGCGGTGGGCAACACTTCCAGCATTCCTTTCCTGCTCGCGCCGGTCGAGTCGAGCGCACCGCACTTGATCAGACTCTCGACCGCGCGCTTGTTGACCTGCCGGGAATCGACCCTCTCGCAGAAGTTCCAGATGGAAGTGAAAGGACCATCCGCATCTCGGGCTTGGACCACGGCTTCGACCGCCGAATGACCGACGTTCTTGACTGCGTTGAGACCGAATCGAATCCTGCTGCCCGCCACGACGAACCCGTGATCGGACTCGTTCACGTCGGGTGGCAGGACCTCGATGCCCATTTCGCCGCAGCGGTTGACGAAGAAGGGAACCTTGTCCTTCGTGGACATGACGGATGAGATGAGCGCGGCCATGTACTCGGCTGAGTAGTTGGCCTTCAGCCAAGCAGTCCGGTAGGAGATCAGCGCGTAGCAGGCAGCGTGGCTGAGGTTGAACGAGTAGTCGGCCGCAGCCTCCATGAGTTTCCAGAGGCGGCTTTGCACCGGCTTCGCAGTGCCACGCTCTGCGAGGCCGGCGAAGAATTTGTCCTTCATCGTCGCCATCAGCTCGCGGTTCTTCTTGCCTACCGCCTTCCGCAGGTCGTCGGCCTCGGCAGGAGAGAAGCCCGCCATCTGCTTGGCGATCTCCATCAACTGCTCCTGGTAGATGATGCACCCGTAAGTGCTCTCGGTTATCGGGCGCAGCCGCTCATCGTCATGTTGAACCGAGGACGGATCGCGCTTCCCCTTGGCATAGTCATCGATGAAGCCCATCGCCCCCGGGCGATAGAGCGCCACCAGAGCCACCAGATCGCGGAACTCTGTCGGCTTGACCGTTCGCAGGGCATCGCGCATTCCATCGGACTCGAACTGGAAGACACCGACCGACTGACCTCGCGTCAACATCTCGAAGGTCTTGGGATCGTCCAGAGGGATCTCCTTGATGTCGATCTCCTCCCCGGTCGACCGTTCGACGAATTCGACCGTGTCCTCGATCACATCGAGGTTCCTGAGGCCGAGGAAGTCCATCTTCAAGAGACCGATCTCCTCGATCGGACCCATTGCGTACTGAGTCACCGTCTTGTAGGCGCGTTCACCGTCCTCGGTTGCGATCGTCTTGTCTTCTGCCAGCTGGAGGGGGACGATCTCCTGAAGTGGTCGGTCGGCAATCACTACTGCCGCAGCGTGGATCGAGTTGTTCCTGACGATCCCTTCGAGCCCCTTGGCCACGTCGACGATCTGCTTCGCCTCCTGATCGGAGTCGTACACCTTTCGCAGGTCTGAGCCCTCCTCGAGGCATTGCTCGAAGCTCGGGTTGCGTCCCTGCACCGGCTCGGGTATGAGCTTCGCGAGGCGGTCGCCGGTGCCGTAGTCGAACCCGAGTACCCGGGCGGCATCGCGCGTGGCGGCCCGGGGGGCCATCTTGCCGAAGGTGATGATCTGCGCTACGCACTCCTTGCCGTACCTCTCCTGTACATAGCGGATCACCTGCTCCCGCCCGCGAACCGAGAAGTCGATGTCGATATCCGGCATCGACTTTCGGCCGGGATTCAGGAACCTCTCGAAGAGCAATCCGTTCTCGATCGGGTCCAGATCGGTGATCTCGAGGACGTAGGAGACGATCGAACCCGCCGCCGAGCCGCGGCCTGGCCCGACAGCGATGCCGTTGCCCTTTGCGTGGGCGACGAAATCCCAGACGATCAGGAAGTAGCTCTCGAAACCCATCTCGGCGATCACCGCGAGCTCCATCTCGAGCCTCTCCACCGCCTCGGCCGGAGGTGGGTCTCCATACCTGTGGCGCAGGCCCTCCTCGGCGATCCTCCGCAACATCTCCCCGGGTTCCTCGCCGTTTTCGGTCGGATAGCGAGGGAGCAGGAGTCCCCCGAGATCCATGTCCACCTCGCATCTCTCAGCTATCTCGATAGTGGAATCGAGTGCCTCCGGCATGTCCGCGAACGCATCCGCCATCTCTTCCTGGCTCTTGAGGAAGAACTCGTTGGTGTCGAAGCTGAGACTCGGTGCGTCGAGTGTCGACTTCGTCTGGACACAGAGGAGCGCTGCATGGTGGTCGAAGTCCTCTCGGTGGAGATAGTGGACATCCGCCGTGGCAACCAGTGGTCGGCCGCGCTCCCGCGCAATCCTCACGATTTGCTCATTGGCCTTCTCCTGATCCGGGATGCCATTGCGCTGCACCTCGAAATAGACCTGATCGTCTCCGAAAACCGACATGAGCTCATCCAGATGTACCCGGGCGTCGTCGGGGCGGTCCTCTACCAGCCGCCGACAGAAGCGCGACTGCAGGCAACCCGTCAGAGCGACCACGCCCTCGGAATGCCGGTCGAGGAGATCCATGTCCACGTTGGCCTTCCCACTGCCGAAACCCTCGAGGTAGGAAGACGAGGTGAGTTGGACGAGATTCCGGAAGCCGACATCGCTGGTGGCCAAGAGCGTCAGGTGATTGCGCTCGTACTTTCCCCCGGCCCGGGCCGCCGACCGATCGTCGACGAAGTATGCCTCCAGACCGAGGATGGGTTTGATCCCTGCGTCCTTACATGCCTTGTAGTGATCCACCGCTCCGCTCATCACACCGTGGTCGGTGAGTCCCAGCGCTGGCATCCCGAGATCGGCGGCTCTCTTGGCCATCCGGTCGATATTGCATGCGCCGTCGAGCAGCGAGTACTCGCTGTGGACGTGGAGGTGAACTGAACCCGGTGCAGGCACGCAACGATCTTGCCAAGCGAGGCAGACGCCCAGCCTCTGGGCCTCTCCCACTTTCCGCAACCTGCGGGAAAGCGGACGACTGCCCGAGCCGGTCGGCGGTCCGAGCGCTTCCGCTCAGGCGCAGACCCAGGCGCTGGAACCCGAGTCGCGCCAGATCATCGCGGCAATTCGATCCTGCTCTGCCTTCGAGGCTTGGTGCGGCAACCCCTTGCCTCCATATGCCCGCCAGGTAGACGGCAAGATCTGGTAAGCCCCTCCGGCACCGCTCGACGGATTCAACGCTCGATAATCCCCTCCCGATTCGCACATCACGATGTAGGTCGGGATGGCATAGGGCCCGCCTCCATAGAGGGGCGTCCCGTTTATCTCAGCCCGGATGCGCGTGACCTCGTCCCGAGCCGCGTCGAGACGACCGCTTCCCCTCTGCTGGGCCGTCAGGAGTTCCTCGACGGCGATCTTCGCCCGCTTCCTCGCGGCGACGAAAGCCTCCTGCTCTGACTCGAGTGAGGCGATCTCCCGGTCGAGGTCGGTCTTGGTCTCGAGGATCTCGTTGTGCCGCTCGGCGATCTCGAGTCGGAGCCGCTCGACGCGATCCGCTGCGGACTGATCGGCATCGTGGACCGTTCGAAGGTACTCGGCCGTCGTCTGGAGTTCCTCGAAGCTGTCTGCACCCAGGAGGAATCCGATGTAGTCGGGGCGGGGATTGCGATAGATCGCAATGAGGCGATCGGAGAGGATCCGGACAGCTCGCCTCTCACGGACTTCGGCCTGCTTCAGGTCCTTGTTCGCCTGGCCGAGACGCAGCACCAGTGATCGCTTCTCCCGCTGCGACCGTTGCAGTCGGGCCAGCGTCCTCATCTCGGCGATGCCGGCTGCGCGTGCGGCCGCCTGAACCTCAGAGATCTGACCAGACCTCGTCTGCTGCTGTTGCTCGATCTGGTCGGCGCGCCTGGAAGCGTCCTCGAGGCGCTGTCGATCCTTCTTGCTCGCAGCACCAGCGGCTGCGACCGTGGAGAGCAAGAGGATGATCCCGATCAGCAGGGGCAGGATGGGGCGCAGGCCCTCTCTTCGATTGCTGTTTCCGTTGATCGCCATTGGTCGGGTCGCGACGGCTCCGCGAGCCGCTGCCCTGTGAAAAGTTAGCGGATGCTCACGAACGCGCCGGAGCGTCGCTTGCGGCGCGCGCCAGGGCGTGCTGACCGGAGATCCTCGATCAAAGCCTGGTTGCCTCCGCGCCCGCGCAGACCCCAGAGAACCGCGAAAAGCGCTACCACGATGGTGGCTACACCCATCAAGCGGAGCTCGTCGCGATAACGCCGCGAAACGACTGCTACGACGAGGCGCCCGATGGCCTCGTAGAGCGCCGACATCCTCACTCCTCGCCTTTGCCGTCGCGCACCCGATGAGCGAGGCGGGTCTGCAGTGTGAACAGCTCGATGAATCCGGGGCTTGCCTGCTGAGAGAAGCTCCCGCCCGACTCACCGAAGCCCGCCATGCCGGCGTCGTAGAGCGCGTAGGGCGAGTTGCGCTTGATCGGGATCACCTGACCCTTGTAGAGCCGCATGGTTACGCGCCCCTCCACCCATCGGTTGACGGAATCCATGTAGGCGTCCAGATCGCCTCTCAGTGGTTCGTACCAGAGTCCGGCGTAGCAAAGGTACGCCCACTGACTCTCCAGTCCCGACTTGAAGTTGTTCTGGTGGATAGTGCAGACCAGCTTCTCGAGCTCCCGGTGAGCCGTCAATATCACCGCTGCCGCCGGCGCCTCGTAGAGATCTCTCACCTTCAAACCGACTATCCGGTCCTCGATGTGATCCACGATGCCGACACCATGCTCTCCGGCGATCTCGCCCACCCGCTCGATCAGCTCGACCAGTCCGAGGGCCTCTCCGTTCAAAGACACGGGGCACCCCGCTTCGAACCCGATCTCGAGTTCAACAGGCTCGTCGGGCGCGAGCTCGGGTCGGGTGACCAACTGGAATACCTCCGGATCCGGAGCCGAGTCGAGATCCTCTATCTCGCGACCCTCCGAGGACCTGCCCCAGAGATTGTCGTCGATCGAATATGGCGCGCCCTCTGTTCCACCCTTCACCGGTATTCCGTGCTCGCGGGCGTAAGCGATCTCCTCCTCGCGCCCCATCTTCCACTGACGCACCGGAGCGAGTACCCCTAGGTCCGAATCCAGGGTGGCGATGGTCCCGTCGAGACGGACCTGGTCGTTGCCTTTGCCGGTACAGCCGTGTGCGATCGTGTCGCAGCCGTGAGCGCGGGCAGTCTCTACCGCCAGTTTCGCGATCAACGGGCGACCGAGAGCGGTGAACAACGGATAACCGCCACCGTAGAGGGCATTGGCCTTGATCGCGGGGAGTACGTAGTCGCGGGCGAACTCCTCTCGGGCGTCTATCAGGACGCTCTCGACGGCCCCGAGATCGCGAGCCTTCTCGAGAGCCGCGTCCCAATCCTCCCCGGGCTGCCCCATGTCGAGGGTGAGAGTCACCACCTCGGCCTGATACTGATCTTGGATCCATTTCAGCATCACGCTCGTATCCAACCCTCCGGAGTAGAGGAGGAGAACCTTCGATACCGATGCGGGATCGGCCTCGTAGGACGCGGTTGGCTGCCACTCGCTGGACTCGGATGTTTGCTCGGCGTCGCTCATTCGCCGAAAGTCTCGCATGAGCAGACCGAAGCACGCGGTCAGCTTTTCCCGAAGACCCCGCGCCGGATAGTGATGTCAGTGAGTCAGGGAACCGGTATTCCGCCGCCGCCACCACCGCCACCACCGGATGTAGTCGTGGTCGGGGTGGTCGTGGGCGTCGAGGTGGTCGTCGGCACCGAGGTGGTCGTAGGAGCGGTTGTCGGCGCGGACTCGGTCACCGTCGTGCTGGAGCCCCCGTTGTCACCGCTGACCAGGTAGAGCCCCACGACGAGACCGACGACTATCGCGATTAAGAGACCGATGATCCATTTGGCGTTGGTACTCACCCTTTGAAGGGTAACGAGGCGACGGACGGCTTCTATGCGAATCGATTCAGGAAACGCTGTCTGAGATCAGCTCCAAGGCGCGATCTACCTCCTGATCGGTCACGATCAGTGGCGGAAGGAGCCGCAGAGTTGCCGGCCCGGTGGCATTGGTGATCAGCCCTTTGCCCAGCAGATCCGTGACCAGATCCGGAGCACCCCCGCCTGAGGCGAGGTCTGCACCGACCATCAAACCCCTCCCGCGCACCTCGCTGAATACCGGTATTCCCGCCAGCCCGGCGCGGAGACGCTCACCGCGAGCGGATACCGAGTCCATCAGGCCTGGGTCCGACGTCGCCTCCAGCGCTGCCAACGCGGCCCGACTTGCCATCGGCCCTCCCGCGAAGGTCGAGCCGTGGTCGCCTGGTTCGAACACGGATGACCACGACCGACTCGCGATGCACGCACCCACGGGGAACCCGCCACCCAGCGCCTTGGCTGTGGTGAGTAGATCCGGCTCGATACCCGAAGGCTGGTAACCCCACAGGGAGCCCGTACGCCCCATGCCGCACTGCACCTCGTCGAAGATGAGCGCCGCTCCAGTTCGATCAGCAGCGCTTCGGGCAGCCGAGAGCACCGAGTCCGCGATCGGATGTATACCACCCTCCCCCTGGACCGGTTCGATCAGGATCCCCGCCGTCTGCTCTCCGACCGCATGGTCGAGGGAATCCGCATCACCTCGCGGCACGACGTCGAATCCCTCGAGGTAGGGAGCGAACGAAGGGTCCTGAGACATCTTCGGCGAGGCGGAGACCGCGCCCATCGTACGGCCGTGGAAGCCTCCCTCGAGCACGACTATCCGGGGGTTGGAGACCCCCCGGGTATGGGCAGCCTTCCTCGCGATCTTGATCGCGGCTTCATTGGCCTCGGCTCCCGAGTTACACAGGAAGGTCGCCCCTCCCAGGCTCGACTCGGCGAGCCTGCGCGCCAATTCGACTGCCGGTCCACTGAGGAAGAGATTCGAGGTGTGCATCAGCCTGCCGGCCTGATCCTCGATCGCGGCAACCACATCCGGATGGCAGTGGCCCAACGAACAGACGGCGATTCCGGTCAGGAAGTCGAGGTACTCCCGACCTTCGGAATCGATCAACCGAGTTCCCGACCCCTCCACGAACTCGACGCCGAACCGGCGGTAGTTGTGCATCGACCAGCGTTCGTCGAGTTCCTCGAGTTCTCTCGGGTCCATCTGCCGATTCCCTGGTCAGCCCTTCACACCGCTCATGCGGTGATCTTGGTCCCGACTCCGCGATCCGTGAACAGCTCGAGCAAGAGGCTGTGGGGCACCCGGCCATCGATGATCTGGGCTGCCTCCACTCCGCCTGTGACCGCCTCGACGCAGGCCGACAACTTGGGCTTCATACCCCCTTCGAGGCCGGGAAGGGCCTGGGATACCTCAGCCGCGGTCGCCTGCCTAACCAGACTGGATGGATCCTCGGGGTCGTCGAGCCAGCCCTCTACGTCGGTCAGGAAGATGGCGCGCTGAGCACCCATCGCCGCTGCGACCTTGCCAGCCGCCTCGTCGGCGTTGATGTTGTGAGGGCGCCCGTCCGAGTCGGTCCCCACCGAGGCGATCACCGGTATGTAGTCCTCAGCGATGTGGTCGATCACATCGACATTGACCGAATCGACGACGCCGACCAGTCCCAGTTCTTCACTTCCCGGCGCAGGGCTGACCTCGAACAACGCTCCGTCCTCCCCGCCGAGGCCCACAGCGGGCTGGCCGTGCCGCTTGAGCCGGGCGAGGATGTCCGTATTGATCTTGCCCAAGAGAACCATCCGGGCGACATCGACGGTGTCCTCGTCCGACACCCGGAGCCCGCCGTGGAACTTGACCTCCAAGCCGAGACGCTCCATGTGCTCGGAAATCTCGGGTCCGCCGCCATGGACGATCACCGGATTCATGCCGACGTACTTGAGCAGGACTACATCAGTGGCGAAGGTCTCGCGAAGTGCGTCGTCGCGCATCGCGGCTCCGCCGTACTTGATCACGATGGTATTTCCGCTGAACCGCCGGATGTACGGCAGCGCTTCGAGAAGGGTTTCTATGTTGGTGGTCATCCGTCTAGGTCGTGTACTCCGCGTTGATCTCCACGTAGCGTTTCGTAAGGTCAGAGAAGTATGCGTGGGCCGTACCGGATCCGCGGGAGAGATCCACCGAAATCTCTGCGTCGGACCGCTCCTCGGCCAGTTCCCTGGCCGAGACGGACTCTGCGCCGATCTGCCCCAGGTCCTCGCCAGCCAGCGCTGCGCCAGCCGCCTGGAGGATCCGGCCCCAGTTGGGATCCCGGCCGTGCAGCGCCGACTTGACCAGCGGGGAGTTCGCGATCGCCCTGGCAACGCGCTCGGCCTCGGATGCATCTGAGGCTCCTCTCACCTCGATCCTGCCGACCCTCGTGGCGCCTTCGCCGTCGGCGACCACCTCCAGCGCGAGGTCCAGCAGCGCGGCCTCGAGCAGGCCCGAGGGAAGCGGCCTGCCCGACGATCCATTTGCCTGCACGAGCACCGTGTCATTGGTGCTCATCTGACCGTCTACCGTTATGCGCTCGAACGACCCGGCCACTGCGGCACGCGAGACCGCTTCGAGATCCTCGACCTCGGCGTCGGTCTGAACGAAGCAGAGCATCGTCGCGAAGCCAGGCTCGATCATTCCTGCACCTTTCGCCTGTGCGGTGAGGGTCACCCCGCTGCACTCGACCGCGATCTGCTTCGGGCCACGATCGGTGGTCATGATCGCCTCTGCGAACTCTCTCGCTCTGTCTGCCGCCATCCCTGCAGCCGCCTCCCCGACAGCGCGCAGCAAAGGTGGCATGTCGAGTTGCACACCGATTACCCCCGTCTCGGCGACCGCAACATTCTGCTCTGAGACACCGACCGCCTCAGCCGCGGCTACCTGGAGGGCGAGGGCGTTCGCGAAGCCCTGCTCGCCGGTTGCCGCATTGGCGTTCCCGGAGTTGACCACTGCGGTCGACAAGGCTCCGGAGTCGCAGCGCTCACGGCAGAGCCGAACCGGCGCTGCGGCGACCGCATTGGCGGTAAGCGAGATAGCCGAGGAAACCGTCGATCCTTCATCGGTGGCGAGCAGACCCACATCATTCCTCCCACCCTTCTTCATGCCGGCCGATGCCACGCCCGCCTTGAAGCCAGGAGCGAAGCGCTCGAGATCGCGCTCCTCGATGCCCGCAGGCCACTCCACCCATCGCTGCCAGCGGCTCACGAGATTCCCTCCGTCTCACTCAGCCCGAACATCAGGTTGAGGTTCTGGACCGCCTGCGAACTCGCCCCCTTCCAGAGGTTGTCGATGGCCCCGAAGACCAGCGTCAAGTCGCCCCCGACGGCAGGCAGAGGACAGATCCTGCAGAGATTCGTGTCTCTTACCTCGATCACCCCGGGCGGCTGATCGGTGACTTCGACGAACGGCTCCCCCGCGAACCGCCCTCGATACATCTCCAGGAGTTCATCGCCCGCGACCTCTCGGGTCAGCTTCGCGTAGCAGGAGACCATCTCACCTTGATCGAGAGGAACCAAGTGCGGCACGAAAGTCAGGGGGACGTGATCGCCCCCGATGAGAGTGAGCTGCTCGGAGATCTCGGGGTGATGTCTGTGTCCCTCTACTCCGTAGGGACGCACGTTCTCGTTGATCGAGATGAAACCGAGGTCCTCTCTGGTAGCCCTTCCCGCTCCGGAGGCCCCGGACTTCGCGTCCACCACCACCTCCGCGAGCAGACCAGCCTCGGCCAAAGGGAGCAACGAGAGGATCGTCGCGGTCGGATAGCACCCGGGGTTTGCGACCAGTTGAGCCTTCGAGATGGCCTCGCGATTGATCTCGGGAAGCCCGTACACGGCACGTTCGATCAACCCGGGAGCATGATGTTCCCCGTACCAGTACTCGTAAGTCGATAGGTCGGAGATCCTGAAGTCCGCAGAGAGGTCACACACCCGAACACCGGAGTCGGTCAGATGAGCAACCACAGGGGCAGCCGCCGCGTGTGGGTAAGCGACTATCGCCGCATCGATCCCGTCGAGATCGATCGACTCGAACTCTTCCATCGTCAAGGGCACGCGATGCTGTGGGTACAACTGGTCCACCCGCGTACCCACCTCGGATCTGGCTGTTACCCCAGCGAGTTCGAACGAAGGGTGGCGCCAGATCAGCTCCGCTGCAAGCGACCCTGTCAGGCCGGAGGCTCCAGCGATCAGGACCCTTGCGACGGGTTCGTCACCCATTGGCTGTACGGCAGCGTCAGGCACGAGCGCGACCTCCGGACTCTTCGATGGCGCTCAGGATCTCTTGGCGTCTCTCCGCAACCTCCCCGTCGGTCAGGGTCCTGCCCTCAGCTCTGAAGGTGAGCCGGAGGGCGAGGCTCTTCATGTCCGCGCCGAGATCTTCGGAGCGATAGATGTCGAACAGGTCCACCGAATCGACGAGATCGCCACCCGCATCGCGAACCGTCGCGATCACATCACCTGCGGAGACACCCTCGGCAATGACGATCGAGAGATCCTCGTAGATCGGCGGCTCGAGCGAGTAGTCCGAGAAGATCTCCTCACCGAGATCGGTCCCGGTGAGGAGAGCGCCACAAGAGAGTTCGAAGGCCACGGTGTCGGCTGGCAGGCCGTAGGTGTCGGCGACCCTCGGATCCAGCTCACCGAGCCAACCTGCCTCGCCTGAGGGCGCGAGGATCCTCGCGGTACGTCCGGGTCTGAGGAAGCCGATCTCGAAAACGGCGAACTCCAGCGGACACCCGAGGGAGCGACCAACCGACTCGACTATCGCCTTGGCCGAGTAGAAGTCCGGCGCAGTTGGCGCATCGCGCCATGACCGGCCATCTCCTCCGGTGACGACTCCTCCCAGATGATGAGGCTCTACCACCGGTGCCTCACGGTCGCCAGAGAACCGCCCGGAAACAGCCCCATCGCCGATCTCTATATTCGCCGGCCCAGGGAGATAGACACGGCCGGACTCGAAGAGGAACACCCTCTCCGATCCGTGGGCGAGATTCGAGGCGGCCGCCCGCAAGAGTCCGTGCGCGAGAGTCGTACGCATCGCAGACTGCTCCTCGGAGAGAGGATTCGAGATCAGCACGGGGTCAGACAGCGGATCGGCAGCTTCGAGTCGCAGGCGGGTCGGGACCTCTGGCTCGTGGAAAGAGTAGGAGACGATCTCCATTCCACCCAGGTCACGAAGGACGTCCTCCGCACGACGGACCTGAGCCTGCGCTCGGGTCAGTCCACCGGCTCTTGCCTTGCCGGTCGACGGCAGCGTGGCAGGAAGGGAGGAATCTAGATCTGCCAGCCTTGCGACCTCTTCGATCAGATCGACCTCGCGGCTGACATCTCCGCTGCGCTCAGGAGGGACCTGACAGATGAGGCTGTCCCCCTCTCGCTCGACCCCGAAGCCGAGGCGAGTCAACCGCTCAGTGCAGGTGTCGAGGTCCATCTCCATCCCGATCAGCGACGCAACCCGTGCGATCCGGAGCTCGATTCGTTTCCTCTCTGGAGACTTGGCCTCGATATCTATCGTCCCTTCAGCCATCCTGGCTCCGCAGATCTCCACCATGAGCCGCGAGGCGAACCATTGAGCCCGGAGCGCCAACTCTGGATCGAGTCCCTTCTCGAACCGGGCCGACGCTTCGCTGCGGAGTGACAGATCCCGCGAGGTACGCAGGATCGAGGGACCATCCCAAGTGGCGGACTCGAGCAGCACACGCCTCGTGCTCTCGCCTACCTCGGATGACGTACCTCCCATCACCCCGGCAATCGAAACGGGACCCTCCGAGTCGCATATGACCATCGCCCCTTGGGGCATCTCTCGTGTCTCGCCGTCGAGGGTCACGACCTCGTCGCCTTCCCGGGCGAGGCGCACAGTGAGCGAGGACCCGGCGACGCGATCCAGGTCGAAAGCGTGGAGCGGCTGCCCGCAGATCAGCATCACGTAGTTGGTGATGTCGACGACATTGTTGATCGGGCGCTGGCCTGCCTCGGTCAAGGCATTTGCCAGCCATGCGGGGGACGGGCCGACCTCTACATCCTCGAAGACCCTGGCGGTGAATCGTGGACAGAACTCGGGGCACTCGATCTCCACCGCGGCGACCTCGTCGACCTTCGCCCGCGGATCCGGCTGAGCATCTTCCTCCCAGGGCGGCGGAGCCAGCGGATTGCCACTGACTGCGTGCACCTCCCTCGCAACCCCGTACACGGAGAGGCAATCGGGACGGTTGGTGGTTACCTCCAACTCCAGCGCTTCCGATCTGTACGGAACGACCTCCGACAATGCTGCCCCGGCCTCGTGTTCACCTTCCAAGACCATGATTCCCTCGTCGTCGACCCCGACGCCGAGCTCCGCCCCGGAGAGGATCATGCCCTCGGATGCCACACCACGAAGCTTCGCCTTCTTCAGTTTCGTGCCGTCGGGCAAGACCGCCCCAGGCAGCGCCACCGGAACGAACAGACCCTCCGCGACGTTGGGGGCGCCGCAGACGATCGTCCGCTCCTCGCCCGTATCGACCGTGCAGACTCTGAGTCTGTCTGCATCGGGGTGGGGCTCCACTGATGTGACGCGACCGACCACGAATCCTTCTTCGGATGCCTGACCTGCGGAGTCGACGCGCTCGACCTCGGTTCCCGACATGGAGAGCCGCTCAGCGATCTCTGAGGCCTCCCAACCCGGGTCGCAGTACTCGCGGAGGATTCCGAGCGGCACCCTCATCCGAACTGTCCGATCAGCCTGACGTCGCCCTCGAAGATGCGACGAAGGTCGCCGATGCCGTGCTTCAGCATTGCAATCCGCTCGATTCCCATCCCGAATGCAAACCCCTGGATTCGTTCCGGGTCGTAACCGTTGCTCTCGACGAAACCGAAGACCTCGGGATCGACCATGCCGGCACCCCCCACCTCGATCCAGCCGATGCCCTTGCACAGACCGCACCGCTGACTCTCTTCCGTCACGCCCTCGCTGCAGGCAAAGCAGGACACGTCGAATTCGACGCTCGGCTCGGTGAATGGGAAGAAGTGGGGACGCATCCGGATCTCACGGTCCGGCCCGAACAACCCGCGCAGGAGTTCGAGCAAGGTCCCCTTGAGGTCAGCGAGCGTTATCCCCTCGGCGACCGCGAGACCCTCCACCTGATGGAACATCGGACTGTGGGTCGCGTCCGAATCCCTGCGATAGACCTTCCCCGGAACCACTATGAACAGCGGCGGAGACTGGGATTCCATCGCTCTGACCTGCACCGGCGAGGTATGGGTCCGGAGCAACACCTCGTCATCGAGAGCTCTAGCCAAGCTCCCGGGTGCGACGTAGAAGGTGTCCTGGACCATCCGGGCGGGGTGCCCCTCCGGATGGTTCAAGGCCGTGAAGTTGTAGAAGTCGAGCTCTATCTCGGGCCCCTCGGCGACCCGGTAGCCCAAACCGACCATCAGATCTTCGATCCGCCTCCGCGTCAGCGTGATCAGGTTCAGGTTGCCGATCGGGAGCGCCGGAGCGCCGGGGAGCGAGATGTCGATTCCGCCGCCGGCTATGGATTCGGCCATCTCTCCGTCTGCCAGCGCCGTCTCGCGCTCGGACAAGAGGGATTCGATCTCCGCCCGGACCTGGTTGGCGGCCTTGCCCGCAGCCGCCTTCTCGGCATCCGGAAGCTCTGCGATACCACGCAACAACGAGGTCAGCTGCGATCTGCGCCCTAGGTACTCGACCCGGATCTCTTCGATCTCGGCCGTGGTTTTCGCAGCCGAGATCTTCTGCTCCGCTTCGCTTCCGATCTTCTGGATCTCGTCAAGCACCGTGCCCACCTGTCGCTATCGAGTGAAGTGCGATCGCAGCAGCCGCTCCGACGTTCAGGGACTCGACCGCACCGCCATCTTGGATTGGGATGGTTACGAGTTTCTCGCAGAGATCGGTCACTTCGGCAGGCAAGCCCTCTCGTTCCGCGCCGAGACAGAGGGTTCCTGCGCCCGCCAAGTCACTGGGGGGCCCTCCCCCATGCGCTACGAGGGCGACTCTGGGCGACGGCAGACCCTCCGCGGACTCAACCCGGACGGGGGGCGATGCGAACACGGCGCCCATGCTCGCGCGTACGGCGCGGGGTGAGAGCGCATCGGCCGAGCCGGGACCGAGGACCACCGTGCCGCCGGTGAGAGCTGCCGCGGTCCGAACTATCGTGCCGACGTTCCCTGGGTCACCTACGCCGTGCAGATAGACGCAAGGGGCTTCGATCGGTGATGGAGGCAATGTCTCCCAGACGGCTATCGCCCGGGTGCCGGAGCCGAGGCTGGATACCCTGGAGAGGAGGTCCTCGGGGCACTCGATGCCCTCGAGACCGCTGCCGGGCGCAACCAGGGCGTAGACAGGTGTCAGGCCCGCCTCCCTGCCGGCCTCCAACAGATCCTCGCCCTCGCTCAGGAAGAGTCCTTCACGCTCACGGGATTTCCGCTGAGCGAGGCGCTTGATGGTCTTGAGCTTCTCGTTGTCTGGACTGGTTATCTGCATGTCTGTTCATCTCCGCCGGCCTGAGAATCGCTCCCCGAACTAAAAAGGGCGGCCCGTCTGAAACGGTCCGCCCGGTCGAAGCGCGATTCCGCCTGCTGGAAGCTAGGCGGCCGCACCCTCGCGGGCGAGCTCGACGAATCGGCGAAAGCCCTCAGGATCATTGACTGCAATGTCAGCGAGCATCTTGCGATTGATCTCGATCTCGGCCGCCTGAAGGCCGTGGATCAACTGCGAATAAGTCATCCCCTCCTGCCTCGCAGCCGCATTGATACGGGTTATCCAGAGACGCCTGAACTCACGCTTACGCGCCCTGCGGTCGCGGAAGGCGTAATAGCCCGAGCGCTGGATCTGCTCATTGGCGAACCGCGGGCTCGAATGTTTCCTCCCCCAATAGCCCTTGGCTTGACCGAGGGTCTTCTTCTTCCGGCGGTGACGCGCCGGTGCATTGGTCGTGCGCGGCATCAGCTATCTCCATTTCCGAGCATCCGGCCAGCCCGTGCGTGATCGGCCTCGGAGATCACGGAGGGGCGACCGAGCCGCCGCTTCCGGTTTGCCGACTTCTTGCCCAGGTTGTGGCTGGTGTTCGCCCTGCGCCCACGCAACTTGCCGCTTCCTGTCTTGCGGAAACGCTTCTTGGCGCCGGAATGTGTCTTCATCTTGGGCATGGCTGGGAAGTAAAGCAGGAAGCGGCCCCGAGGAGGGCCGAACGGTTTCAGTCAGAACTCTCGGGTGCGTCCGGGGGGCTCTCGTCGGACTGGGGCTTGCTGGCCCCTTTCGACGGCCCAAGCAGCATGGTCATGTTCCGGCCTTCCTGCATCGGCGGTTGTTCGATGATCGATATGTCGGAGAGATCCTCGAACAATCTCTCGAGCAGGACCCGTCCTTGCTCGGGATGAGACATCTCGCGTCCACGGAACATGATCGTCACCTTGACTTTGTCCTGGCCACGGAGGAAACGCTCGACGTGTCCCTTCTTGGTCTCGTAGTCGTGGTCGGCAATCCTCGGGCGGAGCTTGATCTCGCGCACGTTGATCTGCTGCTGATGCTTGCGGGCGGCCTTCGCCTTCTGCTCCTGCTCGTACTTGTACTTCGAGTAGTCGAGCACTCGGCAGACCGGCGGCTTGGACCCTGAAGAAACCTCGACCAGATCGAGGTCTCGCTCCCTCGCATACGAGAGCGCCTCCTTGGTGTCGACTATGCCCTTCTGTTCTCCCAACTCGTCGATCAGGCGCACCTCGGACACCCGAATCTTCTCGTTGATACGGGTCGAATCGCGCTCGGGCGGTCGACGGTCGAAGCGGGAGGTTCCCACTAGTTAGGCATCCAGTGGGTGTTCAAGCTGCGGGAGTCAGGGAAATGGAAGGTTCGGGCACGGACGCGTCAGCGAATCGTCTTCGGTTCGGTGCCTTGCATTGCCGCGAAGTGTAGCGATGCCACCATCGATCAGCGTTCGACTCGGGATCCGAGGTGCTCGATGAGGTCATCGACCGACATCTTCCCGAGGTCACCCTCGTCGTGGGAGCGCACCGAGACCTCCCCCTGCTCGGCCTCCTCGTCGCCGACCACGAGCATGAACGGCAACTTGGCCAGTTCGGCGTCACGGACCTTCTTCCCTACCGACTCGGACCTGCCGTCGATCCTCGCCCTGAATCCAGCGCCGTCGAGCCGCCCGGCCACATCCGCTGCATAGTCGAGGTGGCGGTCCGCCACCGGCAGCACCCCGACCTGGACCGGGGCAAGCCAGAGGGGGAACCTTCCGCCGTAGTGCTCGATCAGGATCCCGACGAAACGCTCCAGAGAGCCCAGCAGCGCACGATGGATCAGGACCGGGCGATGCTCGGAGTTGTCGGCACCGGTGTAGTGGAGATCGAATCGCTCCGGCATCGAGAAGTCGAGCTGACAGGTGCCGCACTGCCAAGAGCGACCCAGCGCATCGGTGATGTGGAAATCGATCTTCGGCCCGTAGAACGCTCCGTCGCCAGGATTGACTCTGTACTCCCGCCCCATCGAATCGAGAGCTCCCGCAAGCGCTGCTTCCGCCTGTTCCCATTGTTCGTCGGCGCCGATCGACTTCTCCGGGCGGGTCGAGAGCTCGACCTCGACCTGATCGAAGCCGAAACGGGAGTAGAGGGTGTCGATCGCCTCACAGATGTCCGTTACCTCGGCCCCTATCTGCTCGGGGGTGCAGAAAACATGGGCGTCGTCCTGGACGAAGGCCCTGACCCTGAGCAGACCGTGCAGGACACCTTCGCGCTCGTCGCGCGAGACCAGGCCGAACTCCGCGAGGCGCAGCGGAAGCTCCCGGTACGAATGACGAGTCGAACCGAACACGAGGCAGGCACCGGGGCAGTTCATGGGCTTCAACGCGAAGCGACGGTCACCCTCCTCTGAACCCTCGGAGCTCGTGAAGAACATGTTCTCCCGGTAGTTCTCGAAGTGACCGGACCGGTGCCAGAGTTCCTCGTCGAGGATCTGCGGTGTCTTGATCTCACGGTATCCCCGGCTCGAGAGCTGCTCGCGCACTTGATCCTCGACCAGGGCCAGCAGCACGGTGCCCTCGGGCAACCAGAAGGGGATGCCCGGAGCCTCCGGACGCATCATGAAGAGGTCCAGTTCCGGACCGAGACGCCGGTGATCGCGCTCACGGGCCTGCTCGAGCAACTCGAGGTGTTCTTCGAGGTCGGCCTTCTTGTGGAAGGCCGTTCCGTAGATCCGAGTGAGCATCTGGCGAGTCTCGTCTCCCCGCCAGTAGGCACCGGCGAGAGAGGTCAGCTTGAAGGCACCGATCCTGCCGGTCGACGGAGCGTGCGGCCCTCTGCATAGATCCTCGAAGCCCCCATTGCGGTAGATCGAGACGCGGTCCTCCCCGCCGGCTCGCAGATCTTCGATCAGTTCGACCTTGTAGTCCTGGTCCTGCTCGCCGAAGTGCTCGATTGCCGAAGCGCAGTCGAGCTCACTACGCTCGAACGGCTCGTCGGCTGAGATGTGCTCGGCCATCTTCTCTTCGATCTTCGCGAGATCATCTTCACCGGGTGCGTTCCCGTCGGGGAACTCTATGTCGTAGTAGAAACCGTCCGCGATAGGTGGCCCGATCGAGATCTTCGCCTCGGGCCAGAGGTCCAGGACGGCTTCGGCGAGCACATGGGCCGCATCGTGACGAATCAATTCGAGAGACTCCGGGCTGTCGGCAGTGACTATCTCGAGATCACCGCCGTCCTCTGGGAGTGGTCGCCCGAGATCCCGAAGCTCTCCGTCGACCTTGACCGCGAGCGCGGCACGAGCCAGACCCGGTCCTATTTGCGCAGCAGCCTCCGCACCGGTGGCGCCCGCCGGGAGCTCGAGTTCGGTCCCGTCGGGGAGCCTGAGTTGGATCGAATCCGACACTTCGCTGATCCTAGAGACAGGCACGGGCGGCGGGTGCGCCCGATAGCGCCTCCGGGATCGAATCCTCAATGTGATGGCCGTCACTCGGTCTTACTTTTCGGCTAGGCTCTCGCTATCGCTCAAAGGTCGAGGGGATCCGTGCCCGTGCGACCACGAACAGGGAGGAATCAGTTGAGACAGTCGAGGAAGCCAGGTCGGGTCGTCGCAGCAGTGGCAGGAGTGGTCGCTTCGATCCTCGTCGCAGCACCGATCGCCTCCGCAGGCGTGACCGATTACGGACGCAACGACTCGGGTGGCTTCCGGAGCATCCTGCCCCCGGGGAGTGCCGGGGTCTTCGGAGGTGGCGCCTTCCTCGGAGCGCCTCTCCCGACTCACTTTTGGGATCAGCAGTCGCTCTACGAGGATCTGGTCTACGGAACACCCGGCCTCACCGACAGCGACATCTCCGACTACTTCAAGGACGCGACCTTCGGTGTCCGACCAGCTGATATCGAGTCGACAGTGCGCCCACGGAAGGGCGTGACGATCCTCCGCGAAGACGACTTCGGCGTGCCGAAGATCTACGGGACCACCCGGGCCAACACCATGTTCGGCGCCGGCTACGCCGGTGCGACGGATCGACTCTTCCTCATGGACGTGCTGAGGCACACCGGTAGAGCCGAGCTGTCCCCGTTCCTCGGCGGAGCGAACCTCGGTTCCGACAGCAATCAGTGGAACTTCGCCCCGTACACCGAAGCGGACCTGAAGAAGCAGATTATCCAGTTCCCGAAGCAGTACGGAAAGGCAGGTCGTCAGGCAGTCTCTGATCTGAATTCGTACGTGGCCGGGATCAACCAGTACATCTCCGACGCAAAGGCGAACCGCAGAGGCGCAGTGATGCCCATCGAATATCAGGTTCTCTGGTCTGAGCCCCGAGAGATCGAGAAGTGGAAGGCTACCGACGTGATCGCCACGGCTTCGCTGATCGGAGGCATCTTCGGTGCGGGCGGCGGTGGCGAGGTCGCCTCCGCCGAGGCCTACAACGATCTGGTCGTCGCCCTCGGCGCAGTCGAGGCAAAGGCCGTCTGGACCGACTTCCGGGCGAAGAACGACCCCGAGGCTCCGACCACCGTCTCGAAGCGGTTCCCGTACCAGACCGGAGATCCCTTCCAGGGGAAGGGCCTGGCGTTGCCCGATCAGGGAACCGTCGAGCGCTATCAGACCGCCTCCAGCCCGGTCCGGGCACCACGCTCAGCAGCGCCGGACTTCGGGACCGATCTCAAGGCCAGCATCGGAGGGGTCGGTCACGCGTCGAACTGGGAACTGATCCCCGGAAGACGGTCCACCACCGGCCACCCGATCGCAGTGATGGGGCCGCAGGTCGGCTACTACATCCCACAGGTACTGATGGAGCAGGAACTCCACGGTCCGGGAATCGACACCCGGGGCGCAGCTTTTGCCGGGATCA
Source organism: uncultured bacterium (assembly GCA_903901855.1). GTDB lineage: Bacteria > Actinomycetota > Thermoleophilia > Solirubrobacterales > 70-9 > CAIUSP01. Next base: position 24,765 of record CAIUSP010000063.1, read on the forward strand.
ACCTGGTCGTCCAGCTCGGCCGAGGTCGCGACTATGCCTGGAGCGCCACATCCGCGAGCGCTGACCTCACGGATACCTTCGCCGAGCAACTGTGCGGCGGCAGCCAGACCAAGTACCTCTACAAGGGCAAGTGCCGCAACATGGAGGTACTGAGCAAGCAGATCGCCTGGGAACCGAACAACCTCGATTCGACCTCTCCCGGTACCCGCAATCTGACCGCGCTCCGGACCGTGCACGGAATCGTCACACACTATGCAGAGGTGGACGGCAAGCCAGTCGCATACGTGACCGCGAGGACTACCTACGGACACGAGGCCGACTCTGTGATCGGCTTCTCGAAGCTGAACAGTCCGAACGCCGTCAAGAGTGCAGCGACCTTCCAGAAAGCGGCCCAGAAGGTCAACTTCAGCTTCAACTGGGCCTACGTGGACGCGAAGGACACCTCCTACTACCTGTCTGGTCTCTACCCGCAAAGGGCAACCGGTGTCTCCGGTGATTTCCCTGTGTGGGGTACCGGCAGGTACGACTGGAAGAACTTCAACCCCGCCAACAGGACGATGGCCCAGATTCCGCCCTCTCAGCATCCGAAGGGCACGAATCCCGATGTGCTGGTCTCGTGGAACAACAAGTACGCACCGGGCTTCTCCTCGTCCGACGACAATTGGAGCTACACCTCCAATCACCGCTCCAACATGATCTCGGACAAGCTCCAGCCCGGAGTCGACGCACAGATCTCACCGTCGGATCTGGTCAAGTCGATGTCTCTCGCCGCGACGCAGGATCTCCGCTGCCTCGAGATCTTGCCCCTGCTGAACACGGCGTTCGATCAGAC
>CAIUSP010000064.1 GCA_903901855.1 uncultured bacterium
CGAGGACAAGCAGGCAGGCATCTTCGTCGGCATCTGGGTGCCCTCGATCCTTGCCCTCGGTGCTCTCATCCTCCCGCCGCCCGGCGGGCCGAAGTCTTGATCGGCATCTTCATAGTCGGCTGCTTCGTGACCCTGATCGTCGGCGCAGCATGCGTGGTCTTGGTGCTTGGACACCGTGCCGCCAAGACCGACCTCGATCAGCGCAGCGAGACCGCCGGCACCGATAAGCCCTTTCAGGGCTAGGTCAGCGCCTCGATCAACTCGGCAAGTCTCGCCGGCTGGCCGTCACAGGATTCGAGTTGGTCGCGGTCGATCACGATCTCGTAACCGCCGTCTGATCGCTCCGCCACCACGCAGGGGGCCTCAGAGCCGACCAGGGACGAGACGGCTGGCGGGAGTTCATCCAGATGGAGCGCTTGGAACGGAACCGGCAGGTTCGAACTGTAGGACCGCCACTCCGCCTTCTCCCGAAAAGTCCCATGAGTGATCTCGCAGAGAGCGCAGTGCCTCGAACCCAGCCTCGCCCCGACCCAGTACGCGATCTCTCCCGGGACTGAGCCGTTGGCGTCGTAGACGCCGATCAAGCGCGTCGGTCTGGTTTGCCCGCTGCCTTCCACTCGAAAGAACGCTAGAGCAGGCGGATCCCCCTACACCCGCTACGCTGCGTCCCAGATGGCTGACCAGATCACAGACATCCGAAGCGGCGAGGGTTGGGCGGCAGGCCCGCTCGACGCGATGGGCGAGGGCCCGGGCTTCCGCAAGATCCGCCACGAGGTGGGGGTGACCGAGTTCGGAGTCAACGCCATCGTCCTCCCTCCCGGCGGCGAGGGCCGCAAGCACAGCCACGAGACTCAGCAGGAGCTCTACATCTGTCAGCAGGGAGCCCTGAAGATCGAGTTCGGCGACGGTGAGGAAGTCGTACTCGGCCCGGGTGCTGTGGCTAGAGTCGATGCCGAGACGGTACGCCTGATCTCCAACCCGACCGATTCAGAGACCACGATCATCGTGGTCGGCGGCAAGGGTGGCTACGTAGAGCGCGACGGCAAGCCCGTCGAAGACTGAATCGCTGATCAGTCCTGGTGGGAGTGCAGCGAACCGGTCGATGACTGGGTGCCGTTGGTCCACGAGTAATCCAGCGAGTCGCCGTTCGGGGTAACCCGGACCGTGCCGAGTCCGGCGCACTTCGGATTCACCGCCTCGGGAATTACCTCGGTGAACCTGTAGGTATCCCCCTGCTTTCCGCGGTAGACCTCTGCGCCTGAGCACTCACCTGCGGACCCCAGCTTGGGAAAGTAAACCGTGCCTGATATCTGGCCTTGGCGGAGGGTGTCGAAAGTCAAGAAGATCTTGAACTTGCTGTTGTCGCTGCCGGCCAGGGTGCCGGTCCAGCTGCCCCAGTTGCCTCCGTCCAAAGCGTGATCCCCCTGGTCGCCTTGGCTCTCGCTGTCGCTACTGCCACCGCATGCACCAAGCGCCAGAGCCGTAGTGATCAAGCCGATGCAGAATGCGGCGGCGCGCTTTTTGTGTCGGGAGACCTTCACCGGCGAGGAGACTACGAACGCCTGCGGACACTCAATTCATGATGTTCACGGCGCGGGCCACCACCAGCAGCACCGCCACCGCCGAGATGATCGACTCGGTCATCATCAGCACCTTCGCGCGGTGGGAGATCGGCATCGCGTCGGTCGGGCTGAAGGCGATCGAGTTGGTGAACGAGGTATAGACGTAATCGAACAGGCGCGGCTGCCACGGCTGGGTGACTAGATTGGCGTTCTCCTGCTGGGGAAACTGGAAGTCGCGGTCCTTCGCCTTGGGCCTGCGGATACGCGCATCCGGCCCTCCGCCGTCGAACTCCCAGTAGAGCAGCCCGAAGGTGATCACGTTGGTGCCCCAGATGGTCAGACCTTTCAGCAGGAGACTCGCGGCCAGGGTCTCGTGGCC
>CAIUSP010000065.1 GCA_903901855.1 uncultured bacterium
GTTCTTGGTCGCGATAGGTCCGACCACCGCTTCGTAGATTCGTGAGTTCCTGACCCCAGCGGGTCCGAGCGTGTTGAAGCGCACGTTGTTGACCAGAGTCGCGTGCACGTCGGTGGTCAAGACCACCACGTTCTTCACCTTGCGATCGAGGTAGGTCAAGACCTTCCTCCGCTCTGCCGCGTAGCCCTCCCAGCGGTCGTAGGGCAGCGCATAGTACTGCTGCATCGGGACCTCGCTCATCACCACCTTGAAGGTCGCCTTCGAGGACTTGATGTCTTTCAGGAACCTCGCGAGCTGAGCCTTGCCGAGCATCGTGCGACGCTTGCTGTTGATCGAGGCGAGGCACGCCTTGTTGACCGGATTGCCGAGGGATTCGACCAAGACCGCAAACGCGCCTCGAGTCGACTGAGGAGCGGTCGGTGCGAGGTCGGGGCTGCCTTCGTTCAAACAGACGGCCAACTCGTCGGAGGAGGCGCTGCGGAAGGACCTCTCATCGAGGAAGAAGAGTTCGAGATTCTTGCCGTAGCGCACACGACGGTAGAGCCCTGTCCTCTTGTTGTAAGAGGCCGGCATGTAGGTCCGGAACGCCTTGACTCCGTTCGAGTAGAGCTGCTTGGTGGGGATGTTCACGCCGAGCTGTCCCGGGGTCTCCCGGGGAGAGAAGTCGTTGATGAACTCGTGGTCGTCCCAGTGATTGAGCACCGCCTGATTTGCGCGGAACGCACTGTAGGCCGGCATCTCGAGGTTGGTCGTGTACTTGTCCCACTTCTGCTGGACGGTCAGTGCCGCTTCGGTGATCCCAGGGACCTCCGAGTCGGAGTAGATCGTGTCGCCCATCAGGATGTTGAAGTCGTTTCCCTGTTGGCGCATCTGGTCGAGGGCCTCGAAGCTGTTCCAGTAGGCGCCGTTGTCGTTGGCGGTGGGATTCGCGGGGGAGGCAGATGCATCCATGTCGCCCGACCAAGCGAAGTGCACCGGCACGGTCGAGTTCGGGGACGGTGCGGTTTTGAAGTACCCGGTGTCGCTCGTCCAGCCGTTGCTGCCGCAGAAACGGTAGCTGTAGCTGATGTCCGCCTCGGGCAAGCCGGAGACCCTCGCCTGCGCGGTCAAGTCGCTCGCCGAGGACGCATTGGCGAGCGCGATCCACTCCACTCCCTTGCGCTGCTTCGTTGCAGCCTTCACACCCGCTTTGGTCAGGACGCAGGAGAGGAAGTCCCCGCTGCCGGTCCTTCGCGCCTGGACCATCACAGGGCCGTCGGTTGCGGCCTTGACCCAGAGGGTTGCGCTGGAGGCGCCTGTCTCGGTGGAGGCGATGTCGCCCGTCAGTCCGACGCCGTTAGCCGAGGCATTCCCGGCGACGAGAGCCAGACATGCGGCGGCCGCGGCAGCCGAGACGAGCGCGGCCCGACCCCTGCCTCTGATCGAAGTTCCTCCCGACATCGACTGGGAGTCTATGCAATCAGACGATCTTCGTATCGAAATCCGTCTAAGCGGCGAGAACCGGCTTGGGCTTGGGGAAGACCTGGCTCAGGCGCTTCAACTGCCGCAAAGATCCGTGGGTCTTGACCTTGCGAGTCAGCATCGCCTTGCGCATGTCGGCTCCGTGCATCGAGACCTGGATCCAGTCGCTCCAGCTCGACTCGATGGTCAACTCCGGCTTGGTGGCGAGCCCCTGGGTTGCGGCAGTGGACCCGTTGTCCACGCTGAGGTACCAGGGTTCGGCGTCCGAGAACTTCCACTGGATGGTCATCGGCGAGTCGACCGCATCCGTGTGAGCGCTCGAAGCCACCATGGCGAAGAATTCGCGCTGGACCTCGGGCGAGAACCGGGGGTTCGGGTCGGGTGCACCGATCACGCCGGCCTTCAGCATGATGATCTGCCTGGCAGCACGCTCCTCGTAGGAGAGGCCCGTATCGACCGGATAGGTACCGGGAGGCATCTCATCGACCGGGAACCCGGCCGCCTTCCACTTCATGTCCATCGAGCGCATGCCCCAAGCCATGATCTCCTGGAGCGTGAAGCCGTAACAGGTGTTGTATTCGTCGTTCCAGCCCGGCGGGACGAAGACGTCTGCGACGTACTTCATCACCTCCTTGAGCAGATCGGCAACGGCCGCCTTGCACTCCTCGGACTCGGCGAAGAGCTCTGAGAGGACCTTGACCCCGAAGCCGATGTGCCGCTGTTCGTCTCTCGAAACATGAGCCATCCCCTCGCTGAATCCGGGCATGGTGCCGCTCTTGACGAAGTAGTCCTCGATGAAGTGCTGACCGGGCTGGGCAAGCGTCCCCTCGATGATCATGTGGTAGAGCGTGATCGCCTGGGCGA
>CAIUSP010000066.1 GCA_903901855.1 uncultured bacterium
CCGTCCGACGATCCCAGCTGTCGGCCCGGAGGTCGAAGAATCGCTTCACGGGGCCTCGCAGCAGCGGCCAGAGCCACGGAGCCCTGATCATGGCCCTGCCGATGCCGTGTCCGGCAGACCGGATCAGGTCCTGGGAGCGGTCGGGGGCTACCTGTCGACTACGGGGCATGCTCAGATGGTTGCAGCCAAGCGATCCGTTGCTCGGTCCCCTAATCTCCAGATTCCATGCGTCCCGAAATCTCCAAGAAGAGCACAGTCGCACCGCTTCTCCTGATCGTCAGCCTGGCTCTCGTAGTCACGGGGTGCGCTGGCAGCGGTGAGTCTGAGGAGGCGGGCGTTGCGCTTCCAGACGGCTGCGCGGAGGTTCAGTCCCCGGCGCCGAAGAAGGTCTCTCTCGACCCGCCCTCCAAGCCCCTGACGGCCCCGACGAACGCCGTGGTATCCACGAGCTGCGGGGATTTCACGATCGCCCTGGATGTGGACAGAGCCCCCAAGACCTCTGCGTCTTTCGCCTCTCTCGCCGAATCGGGGGTCTATGACGACACGCTGATCCATCGGATCGAGCCGGGCTTCGTGGTGCAGGGGGGAGATCCCCGTGGCGACGGCAGCGGTGGTCCGGGCTACAGCGTTGTGGAGGCACCCCCATCGAACCTGCGGTACCTGCAGGGCGTGGTCGCCATGGCCAAGACCGGCACCGAAGCTGCCGGGACGTCGGGAAGCCAGTTTTTCGTGGTGACGGCTCAGGATTCCCAGTTGCCGCCGGATTATGCGCTGCTAGGCGAGGTCGTGCAGGGCCTCGATACGGTGCTGCGAATAGAGGAGCTGGGCCAGCCAGGCGGCACCCCTCGAGCGCCGGTGATCATCGAATCGGTCACCGTTTCCCCCGCCTGATGACCGCCCTGAAGGTGGGGGACAAGGCTCCGGAATTCTCGCTTCCCGGTACCGGGGGGAAGGTCTACTCCCTCGATCAATTCGAACATGGTCTGATCCTCGCCTTCTACCCTGGCGACTTCACCCCGGTCTGCACCAAGCAGTTCTGTTCCTACCGAGACGACGGTGACCGACTGGAGGCCCTGGGTGTGCCCTTGCTCGGGATCTCGCCTCAGTCGGTCGACTCGCATGAGCGATTCAGCAGGGAGAATGCCCTCACGACGCCCCTCGCCTCCGATCCCGATAAGGAGGTCGCGAAAGCCTACGGAGCGCTGGGACCGGGGGGATTCATACGGCGGGCGGTCTTCGTGATCGACGGCTCTGGTTTGATCAGGTACCGACACGTCCCACTCTTCGGCCTCACCTATCACGACGTCGACGACCTGGAGAAGGCCGTCGCTACCCTCGCGTAGGGCTGCGGTCTCCGCCCCTGCGACCCACCATGGGTGAGGGAAGACCCGCGCTGGCGCGCGAGGCCAGCGGTGAGGGGCCCGCGGTCATCCTGCTGCACGGACTGACCGCGGTTCGATCCCAGGTAGTCCATGGCTCGCGCCGGTTGGAGCGATCGGGTTTTCGTACGGTTTCCTACGACGCTCGGTCTCACGGTGAATCCGATCCCCCTGATCGGGACCTGCCGCTGGCAGATGCCTACTCGTACTCTGCGCTGGCCGAGGATCTCGACGGAATCATCGGCGCGGAAGTGGTTTCCGGCGAACCGTTCTACCTGGTCGGCAGCTCGATGGGCGCGCACACGATCACTCGCTACGCCCTCGACCGCCCGAATCTCATTGCAGGCATGGTCCTCATTGGACCGGCTTATTCCGGTGGCGAGGCTACTGAGGCCTCACTCTCCTCATGGGAGGCGATGAGTGAGGGGCTGAGGGGTGACGGCCCTGAAGGATTCGTCGAGGCCTATGCTGCGCAGCTCGAGGCTGAGGGTCAGTGGCGAGACCGCTTGATCGAACTCGCAACCAGACGAATCGGGCTACACCGACACCTCGATGGATTGGCCGACGCTCTCTGGTGGGTTCCACGCTCGCGGCCTTTTGGAGACCTGAGCGATCTCGCGGAGATCTCGCTGCCGACTCTGATCGTGGCCAGCGACGACGAGGCGGATCCGGGACACCCTCGGGCGGTCGCGGAAGCCTGGGCGGAGAGCTTGCCACGGTCTGAGTTAGTCGTCGATGCTCCCGGGGCGACACCTACGGCCTGGAGCGGAGGTCGGTTGAGCACCCTGATCGCTGATTTCGCTCGTAACCACGCTTGAGATACGCCTAGGCCTGTTTGCGGGTAGAAGTTTCCATAATCACCGTTAGCGAGCATTGACCACGCGAACACCGGCTCAGGTCTGCCGGAAGCAGCCGAGAGCCTGGACTCGCTCCTCATCGCTCGGCTGAGGCGTGAACACGATCACCGCATTTCCGACCCGAGACACACGCTTCTCCGGCTCGGAAACGCCCAAGCCCTCGAGAACACCCCGCAGATCCGCCAAGCGCCGCTCTGCACGGGCGACATTCCCGTTGACGGTTGCCTCCACGGTCAGATCGGCCCGAACCATCGCGAGGTTCGGGGCGACCGATCCCGGCAGCGATGCCCCGACGTCCGCGGCTACGACTCGTTCATATCCTGCATCGGCCAGACAACCTCGTGCAGAGGTGAGGTCTACCTGCTGTGACCCGCCACCGCAGGCGGAGAGGGCGATAGCACCCAGACAGAGCGCCGATGCCGTGCTGAACGCACCCCGGATCTTCTCGCCTCGCAGCGTCATGGCACTGAAGGTATCCAAGAAGCGGATATCACGCCGCCGGAGGCCGTCAACGGCAACAATCACATGACCATGGTCGAAGATCCGACAGGCGGAGTGGGGCTGGCGGCTGCGTTCCTCGCTGGCGCAATCTCCTTCCTCTCCCCCTGCGTGCTCCCCCTGGTACCGGGATACCTCTCTGCAGTGACCGGAGTGGCCTACAGCGAGCTCGACACGGTCAGCTGGAAACGAGTCCTCGTGCCCAGCGTAATGTTCGTCGCAAGCTTCTCGCTGATATTCATCCTGCTGGGCCTGACGGCTACCGGCATCGGTTCGGTGCTCGGAGACAATCGCCGCCTGCTCGAGAAGATATCCGCAGTGGTGATCGTCACGATGGGGATCTTCTTCATTGCGACGCTGTTCATCGATCGCATCAATAAGGAATGGCACGTAGACGCGCTGATGGAGCGAGCCGGCAAGGGCGGGCCGGTGGTGGCTGGGGCAGCGTTCGCGTTGGCCTGGACGCCGTGCATCGGGCCTACGCTCAGTGCCATCCTCGCGGCGGCCGCTCTCTCCGAAACCGCTGGCCGTGGCGCGCTCCTCTTGGGCTTCTACTCGGCCGGGTTGGCGGTCCCCTTCCTCCTTACAGCCGTCGCCTTCGGCAAGATGTCGTCTGCCTTCAAGGTGATGAAACGGATTCAACCGGCACTGATCGCTGTCGGCGGAGCCATCTTGATCGTGATGGGCGTCCTCATCTGGACCGGTGAATTCTTCAGGCTCAACATCGAGGCGCAGAAACTGCTCAACGACCTCGGTATCGACTTCTCTTCCGAGTACTGAGGCGTCTCAGGAACGGGGGCCTGCCGGTACGGCAACCTCGACCGGGATACCAAGAGCCTCGGCCTCCTCTATTCCCTCTCCCTCTAGATCACGGGAGCAGACGATCCTGAAGCGTCCTGTGCTCAGACCCGAGTCGGGGACGATTGGCAGTCCCATGAACTCATCCCAACCGAGGCGCTCCACCTCGAAGGGATTCATCCTGATCTCCGCCGCGGGAAAATCGCAGTTCTTGTTGTGGTGGTCGATCGCTTGGGCGATCGCTTCCAGGTTCTTTCCCTCGGGACTGCTCACGCGGCAAATGTAGGCCAGACGCGAATGGCGAGCGCACGGTCTCGTGCGCGGCTGTCGTCGGTGACCGCTCCTAGCATCCGTCTCGATGATCGCCCATGTGGATATGGACTCCTTCTTCGTGTCGGTCGAACTCCTCCGTCGGCCAGATCTCCGCGGCAGGCCCGTCATCGTTGCCAACGGCACCAGTGCCCGGTCCCGGGGCGTGGTCATGACGGCCTCGTACGAAGCGCGGGAGTTCGGTGTCCACTCGGCGTTGTCTCTGGCGGTCGCTCACAGACGGTGTCCACAGGCAATCCTCGTGCCCAGCGACATGCGGCTGTACCGTCGAGCCTCGAAGGCGGTCATGGACATCTTCGCCGAATTCAGCGACACGCTCGAGGTGGCGGGGCTGGACGAGGCCTACCTCGACCTGTCCGGTTCGATAGCGCCCAAGACCCGAGCGAGAGAGATGAAGCATCTGGTCAGACAGCGCACCGGACTGACCTGCTCGGTAGGCCTGGGCAGCAACAAGCTGCTGGCGAAGATCGCCTCGGACCTCGAGAAACCAGACGGCCTCTCGGTCCTCGATGAGACAGAGATGCCGGATCGGGTTGACGGCCTCTCCGCCAGGATCATCCCCGGGGTCGGACCGAAGACCGAGCAGCGCCTGAGCGGAGTCGGAGTCCAGACAGTGGGAGATCTGGCACGCATCGAATTCGAATTGCTCGCTGATGCGGTCGGCCGAAATCACGCACGCGGGCTGCAGGCGAGAGCCAACGGTCAGGATGGCCGACAGCTCGAACCTGTCCGTGAGCCCAAGTCGGAGAGCAGAGAGACGACCTTCGACCGGGACATATCCGATCTCGAATGGCTCGGTGCACGAATCGACGAGCTTGCAGGCGAAGTCTGCGCGAGCCTCTCCCGGGGCTGTCGCGCAGGCAGAACCGTGACCTTGAAGGCTAAGCTCGCCTCCTTCCAGACACTGACCCGCTCGCGTACGCTCCCCCACCACACCCGCGATCCCGATGAAGTTGCGAGATTGGGTCGTGAGCTGCTCGACGTCCTGGATGCGGCAGAGCCCCTCAGACTCATCGGCATCGGTCTGTCAGGCCTTCGGCGGGATGGGGAGTCACCCCCGCCCACCGTGGACGACGGGCCAGCCCTCCGACTCGACCTCGACGCGGCCTGAGTTCAGGTGCCGGCTCGATCGAAGGCCTGCCCGAACCGCGATCTTCGCGCCCCCTCCCAGACCGGCTGATCGAAGCGGGCGCGCAGTTGCAGCCGGGTGACCAGGTCCAGATCCTCCTTCCGCGCCTCGTCATAACTTGACCCGGATGCAGCGTCGGGATAACCCGGATGGACGAACCACTCGGTCACGCCCGTGGGTAGATCCCTCAGATCAGGAGGCTCTGGATCCTCCTCGGGCTCGGTTCTGCCGACCAGGTGATCAGGCGTCATGATTCCCCTCTCGCTCAGCCATTGCCTGTGATCCCGTCCAACCGCCCTGACGGGGCAATCTATCTGCAGCGCCATCTCGAACACGGGTGTGGCCAGTTCTGGCCTCGCGTGGCAATGGTGGTGGCCGTTGATGAATGCCGGCCAGCGGCCGAACATCTCAGCGAAACGCTCGACCTGGACCCTGAGAGAGGTCTTGGCCGACGCCCCACTGCGTGCGCCCCACCGCCCCTCGAAGTCGACGTGTAGGCCCACCTCCGCTCCGAGTTCGACCAAGGGATCAGGATCGCAATCCTCGCGCTCGGTCATGACGCTGACCGCGTCGACGCTGCCTGAGTCGACGGCCGCCAGTATCCCCTCGTCATAGGAAGGCCAGTAGCCGTAGTCGTCTGCCGTGATGATCAGGAGTCGCTCTGCGTGATCGGATGCTCCAGCCATCGACCGATGATTCAACATTTGGGGCACTGCGGGCGCGGACGGTTCCATCGGTCTCCCCCGCTCCGACCAGCGGACTTGATTGAATCGCGAGCGTGAAGTCGGTCGCGGCCCGTTACCAGCACTACATCGTCCACCGCTACGGGGTCTGCCTGATGCTGATCCTGACCTCGATCGTGGTCCAGATAGCCGCACCCGACACCGAGGGCGGCAGGGTTTTGGTGGTGGTGCTGTACGGACTCACCCTGATATCGGCCATGCGCGCTGCGGACAGCCCGCGTGTCCTTGTGCGAATCGCTCGGGTGGTCGTCGTGGTGCTGATCTTGGCGAGCGCAGGGCTCTCGCTGGGTACCCCAGACGTCGGCGAGCACGCCACCCGCATAACCACCCTGATCCTCGTGGTGATCGCGCCCGTAGTGATCGTGCGCGGCCTGATCCGTCACGGGCTGGAGGAAGGGGTCGTGACTGTCCAGACGATGTTCGGGGTCCTCTGCCTGTATCTCTTGCTCGGGCTTGCCTTCGCTTCAACCTACAACGTGGTCGGCGCACTAGAGGCCGCCCCGTTCTTCGTAGAGGGCAAGAACACCACCAGTAATTTCCTGTTCTTCAGCTTCTCGACCATGACGACGACCGGCTACGGAAACCTGATCCCCGCCGAGGGCCCTGGGAAGGCTCTCGCGACCCTCGAGTCCCTGCTCGGGCAGGTCTATCTGGTGACCGTCGTGGCCACGATCGTCGGCAACCTCGGACGGAAGACCAAGATCAAGGCGCGGCCCAAGAAGCGTCCCGCGAAGTCCCGCTGAGAGCACGGAGTCGCCAGAAGACGTGGTCGGGCGGCGGGATCCGTGGCGGATGCTTTCGGTATTGGCGCGCAAGCGCCCACTCGAGATAGCCATCCAGCCTCCTCCCGATCGACTTGAGGCTGGCATCGGTCGGCTCGACCTCGGTGTTGTCGAGCGCCCAGACCCAAGCGTTGGCCTCGGCCTCGAGGCGAGGGGCTGAACGTCCCGCTCCGACGAGGTGTCCGATCTCATGTAGAGCGATCAGATATGTGACCTGGCCGCGGATCTCCGGGATTGCGATCTCCAGAGCCCCTCCCACGTATCGAATCGCTCGTCCTCTACTCGATGCGCTCGCGATCGTGATGCTGTACTCCTCGCAGAGGTCCTTTACGTGGGCCTCCAGCAGCGCCACGCCTGGTCTCCGTGGCACCTCACGCTCGACTGTCCGTCTCCTGAAAGCCATTCCGCTTGCGAGAGTAGCGCCAGGTCTGGCCATACTTCAGACCGTGGGCCAGCCATCTGAAATCAGGATTGCCCTTGCGCAGGTCAACCCCACCGTGGGCGCGGTGAGTGAGAACCGCGCGCTCGTGGCCGACTGGGTCGACCGGGCGAGAGTGGAAGGGGCCGATCTGGTGGTCTTCCCCGAACTGGTCCTTTCGGGATATCCGCCAGATGACCTCGTCTTTCGAGTCGACTTCCTCGAGGCCGTGAGGGCCGAGTTGGAGATCTTGGCCGGAGGGGTCACCGGAATCATCGCCCTGGTCGGGTTTCCCGAGATGTCCACCGGAAACAGATCCAAGCCGATCGATCCCCTTTCCTCCCCCCTGTCTCCGATCGCCTTCAACTCCGCTGCGGTCCTGCAGGACGGCGAGATCTCCGCGATATACCGGAAGCAGGTGCTGCCGAACTACGGCGTGTTCGATGAGCGACGTCACTTCGAGCCTGGCAACGAGAGCCTCGTCTTCGAGGCGGCAGGGCGCTCGATCGGGGTGACCATTTGTGAGGACATCTGGATTCCGAACGGACCAGCCGTCTCGGCAGTTGCTGCCGGGGCTGATCTGGTGGTCAATTGCTCTGCCTCTCCGTTCGCGCGCGGCAAGTCCGAAGCCCGTGCGGAGATCGTGGTGGCGCGAGCCTCGGAGGCGGGGGTTCCGGTTGCCCTCTGCAACATGGTGGGGGGTCAGGACGAACTCGTCTTCGACGGCAGCTCGGTGGTGTCCCTTCCCGATGGCGGGACCGTGTCTGCCCGGAGGTGTGAGGAGGACCTCTTGTACGTCGATCTCGACGGGGGTATCGATGGCAGTAGTGCAGGAGCGGAGACTTACTCCTCGGATCTGGATCAGGTCTACGCGGCGTTGTGTCTGGGGCTGCGCGATTACACGACCAAGAATGGGTTCGAACGTGTCGTACTCGGGCTCTCGGGAGGGATCGACTCCGCCCTCGTGGCCATGCTCGCCTGCGACGCCCTCGGCCCTGAATCGGTTGTCTGTGTAGTCATGCCCTCTCCGCATTCCAGCCCCGAGACTCAGGCCGATGCGCGTGACCTGGCCCTTGCCCTTGGAGGTGAGTTGATCGACATCCCGATCGCTCGGATGATGGACTCCTATGCGGGCCAACTGGCGGACAGTTTCGGATCGACCGAAACCGGCCTCGCCGAGGAGAACATCCAATCCAGGATCCGGGGGACGCTGGTCATGGCTCTCTCGAACAAGTTCGGCTGGCTCCCACTGGCCACCGGCAACAAATCCGAGATGGCTGTCGGATACGCGACGCTCTACGGGGATATGGCTGGGGGCTTCGCACCGATCAAGGATGTGCCGAAGACCCTCGTGTACGAACTGATCCGGTCACGCGGCACACGAGGGGCAGCCGCTGCGCTTCCGAAGTCGATCCTCGATCGTCCGCCAAGTGCCGAGTTGCGTCCGGATCAGCTCGATACCGACTCTCTCCCGCCGTACGAAACTCTCGACGCGATCCTCGAACTGTACGTAGAGCGGGACCTCGGTCGGGACCAGATCGTGGAGGAAGGCTTCGATTCCGAGGTGGTAGATGAGGTCATCCGCCTGGTCGATCGAGCCGAATACAAGCGCCGTCAGGCCCCTCCTGGCACCAGGATCTCCTCGAAGGCCTTCGGTCGAGACCGGCGTTTGCCGGTGACCAACCGCTTCAGTCCGCTTCGTCCGCTCCCTCGCTAGGACCGAAACCATCGGGCCGCGGGCGGACCGCCATGGTTATCCGTGAAAGCGCACAGAGCCTCCCCTGATCGTCGGTCAACTCGACCTCCCAGATCCAGGTGGTCCTCCCTGCATGCATTCGCCGCGCCGTGGCGTTGACGTGTCCCTCGGTGACCGGACGCAGCATCGAGGTGTCATTGGCTTGACCGACTGCGATCTGTCCGGAATCCCAGACCGCTCCGGCCGTAGCCCGGGAACAGATGCTCTCAGCCAAGACGCAATAGAGACCCCCGTGGACGAGTCCAAACGGTTGCTTGTGGTGATCCTCGACGAGAAACCGGCCGCGAGCGCTCTCCTCGCCGCTCTCGAGCCACTCGGTGCCGATCAATTCATCGAGATGGCCAGCCGGCTCGGAGGACTCCATTGCGAGCGCAGGCTAGCCTAGAGGGCAGATGGCCTTGACCAATTCCGATAGGGCACTGCTTCAGCTCTTCCTCGAGGGCGGACAGGACTACGCTCAGGCCGCGGTCCTCTTGGATCTGGAGCGCGATGCGGCCGCCAGCCGAGCACGTGATGCCGTCGAGGCCCTGTCACCTGGCTCTCCGCCTCTCCCGCCCTCGGTCGGCGACTGGCTCTTGGGACAGGCAGACACAATCGCCGAAGCCGATGCGATCGCGTCGGTTCGCAGCGATCCGGACCTGAGGCGAAGGGCGGTGGCGGTCGCCAGCGGGATGCGCCTCGTCTTCCCCGAGGCAACCATCCCTGAGGTGCCTCAGAGCGACTCGGCATCCTCTCCCCCTTCCTCAGCGCCACCGGCTCCGCCCTCGCGAGAGGTCCGCGCGGAGCCGGCGAGGACTGCAACTCCCCTATCGGACGCTCGGATTGGTTCACAGCCTGATTCGGGTTCCGGCACCACAACCGGATTTCGCCCACCTGCGGCCCATCTGGAATCGACCTCGATGTCGGCAGGCGTTGCGTCGCGAGTCGGCGCTATCACTCAGGCCTTCAGGCAGAGACCGCGACTCGCGATACTCGCCGGAGCCAGCATCGTGCTCTTGACGGCCGTGGTACTCGGTGTGACGCTGCTGGGTGGCGGTGGCTCGGACCAGCGGGCTTCTGGGGGGAATGGCACCGCCACTCTCGTGCCACTCGCTCCCGTGGAGGAGCGCGGGGACGCTTCGGGTCAAGCAGTCGTCGTCGCGGCAAACGACGCCGCAATAGTCCAGCTGAATGCAGATGGCCTCCCACCCACGGGTGCGGGAGAGAGCTATGTCCTGTGGCTATATCGCAACCCTGAGCAGGCCTATCCGCTTGCCCGTGATGCCGTGGGCGGATCAGGGAAGCTGACGGGGCCCGCTCCGGTTCCACGTGGGCTCGATCCCGCCTACGACACCTACGGGTGTCTCGAGCTGACCCTTGCTTCGGCCGATGAGATCGAGGCGGCGTTGAAGCGGGTCGCCAGGTCGGGAACCGGGCCTGCTGTGGGGAGCAGCGTGTTGAGGGGGGAGATCGCTCCGGCCAGCCGTGAACCCCGCAGTGGCTCGGCGAGCGTCTGCGACCCTGACGCCCGCGATTCCTAGGATTCGACGGGAAGCAAGGCTCCCGGGTTCATGATGCCCGTCGGGTCGATTCTCTCCTTCACGGCCCTCAGCGCGTCGAGGCCGACTTGGCCGATCTCCGGGTGCATCCAGCGCGAGTGGTCACGCCCTACAGCGTGGTGGTGGGTGATCGTTCCACCCGTGGCGACGATCGCGTCACAAGCCGCGGTCTTGACGCGTGCCCAAGTCTCGAGCTCGTCACCGGGACGTACCGGCGCGAGAAAGGTGAAGTAGAGAGAGGCACCGTCTTCGTACGCGTGAGACAGGTGGCACATCACGATCGCGGAAGACCCCAGATTCGAGCGCAGCGCGTCGGCCACCCGTTCGTACAGCTCACCAAGCCTCGACCAGGTGTGAGCGGTCTCGAGCGTCTCCACCATCACCCCACTCTCGATCAAATGATCGCGGAGATAGGGTCCTCCGTAGCGGGAATGCTCCCACGATCTTCCGGGTGCAGAGCCGAGAGAGACCGCTCCCTGGGTTCGCAGACCAATGCGCGTCCGCCTGCGACGACGCCTGACCGCATCCCTGTCCCCCTGCCACCCGCAAATGACCAGAGACCCATTCCCCCTCCCTCGGAATTCGAGATAGCGCTCGAGGAAACGCTTGACGCCGGGGGCCGCACTCGACATGGCGAGCCCGACCTCCGTTTCCTGGCGATCGGACACCCTGATCACATCGGGCAATGAGTCCGATTGCGCCAGATGACGCACTGCCTCGCATCCTGCCGCGAAGTCCTCGGCCATCCAACCCTCGTAGCGCTCTGTATCGGGCGCTGGCTTGACCTTGCAGCCCACTGAGGTGATCACCCCAAGGGCCCCTTCGGAGCCGACGACCAATTCCCGAAGCGACGGGCCTGCGGCCGAGTGTGGTGTGTCGATGGTCCGGAGCGTCCCTGTAGGACTCGCCATTTCGATGCTGGTGACGAGGTCGTCGAATCGTCCGTACCCACTCGATGCCTGGCCCGCGGATCGCGTGGCGGCAAACCCTCCGATCGAGGCGCGCTCGAACGACTGCGGAAAGTGGCCGAGAGTGAACCCTCGACGAGAGAGCTCATATTCCGCGTCGGGCCCCCGAAGTCCGGGTCCCATCCGTGCGATCCCAGACCGCGTATCGACCTCCACATCCCGAAGGCCCGCGAGGTCGATGGTCACCACCGCCTCGTGCCGTCCCCTTTCGGGTCGAACCCCTCCGACCACGCTGGTCCCACCGCCGAACGGAACGAGTGCTACGTCGAGCCTTGCGCACTCGGTAACGAGACTCTCGACTTGCTCGATGCTCCTGGGAAAGGCAACCGCGTCTGGAGCGTGATCCAATTCGCCGGATCTCAGCCTGATCAAATCCGGATAGCTCATCCCCACTGAGTGTCGGAGCCGTTCCGAACTGGACCGATCCAACAAAGCGTCCAAGTCGGAGGCCATCCCGCCGGGAACGGGTCTCGCTTCGGGGAGGTGCACCTGACTCGGTTGCACTGCGGAGGGCGGCGCAGCCAGAAGGCCGCCAAACCGTTCCGAAAGAAGGCCGTGTACCTCGGCAGAGAGCGGAGCCACATCCTGCCCAGCTCCCCATCCCCACCAGGCACCTCGCTCCAGCTTCGGCGAGTCGCTCATCTAGCTCACCCTGGGATCGCCATCGAGCGCGATTTCGAGCGACTCGAGCGCCTCACGCGCAGTTCTCGCTGAGGCCCGTCGAACGACCAGACCGCCCAACCGGGAAAGACCCCGAAGACTCTGCCCGAGTTCCAGCTCGACCCGAGAGCCTCTCCCTTCGGGGCTGATTCGAATCTCCGTCCAGGCGCCCGTCATCATCCGTTCGAATGGAGTTCCCTCCGTCTCCTGTTCGAATCGCCAGACCGCGGGCCGATCGGCGACGGTACAGATCAAGTTCGCCCCCAGGCGGTTTCCGCTCCTTGCCTGCAGCATCTGAGTCCACCGCGAGCCGACCGTCTCTCCGGTTCCCGAGACATCTCGCACTGAAGCGGTCCTCGGCCACCAGCGCGGAAGATTGCGGAGGTTCGTCGCATACTCCCACACCGCATCGGGTGAGCTCGGAACGGAACGCCTGCGCCGAATGCGCGGCAACCCTCAGCCTTCGCCGGTGATCCGGCGCAGATCCTTGATCAGCAGCAGGTGCTTGAGGTGCCCGGTGACGGACGCGAGATTCTCGAGATTGTCCAGAGCCTCCCGCCTCCGTCCGGAGTCATGGGAGCGGAGAGAGGGCCCGATCAACTGCTCGAGTAATGCCGACTCCCGGTCTGCCGAGGTCCGGAAGACTCTGAGATTCCTCCCGTGAACACCGAAGCGCGCCAGCTCTACGCAGGCACGAGCGATATCCACATCGGCCTCGCCATAGAGGGCCTCGCCGAGCGATCCTCTCTTGGGCGTCAGCAAACCGTGCTCAGCCAGTTCTGCGGCCTGTTCCGGAGAGATCCCAGTTTCCTCGATGAGATCCTCCAGAGTGAGCCACTCCCGCGACGAACTAGATACGGAGGCCTTGGAATCGGTTGAAGCGGTTCCCCTTCGACGGCGCCTGGTGCCCCCCGCCAGTTCCTTCCGGATGACGCGAAGCGGCAGGAACTCGTCCCTCTGCATGCGGAGGATTGCCCGCAGCCTCTCTACGTCGCTCTGGCTGTAGAGGCGATAGCCGCCCTCGGTACGTCTGGGAGAGAGCAGCTTCTGGTCCTCGAGGTACCGGATCTTCGAGATCGAGATGTCGTCGAACTCTGGCGAGAGCATCTTCGTGACCTGGCCGATCGTGAGCGCCTTCCGCTTGGAGGACCGGCGGGATCCGGCCTTGGGGCCGCTTTCGACTCCAGCGCTCATGCTGCGCCCTCACCAGCAAGGAAGCTCAACTTGTACTTGCCCACCTGGATCTCGTCCCCATCGCCGAGGAGTTGTGACTCGATCCGCTGTCGATTCACGTAGGTGCCATTGAGAGAACCGAGATCATCGATGTAGACATCAGCGCCACGTTTGACGATCAGCGCATGATTCCGTGAGACCGTCACGTCGTCGAGGAAGATGCCGGACTCCGGACTCCGGCCGATCGAGAGCTGATCCGAATCGAGCGAGAAGCTCTCGCCTGCCCTACCTCCCCCAGCCCGGATGACCAAGGCAGCGCCAGCCTTGGCAACGATGTCCTCGATGTCGACCTGGTGCATCTCACCAGACTCGTCGACCGTGTAGGTCATGGTCGTCGGCTCATCCTGCGGGTCGGGCCGCGAAAGGTAGACGCCGCACTTCTGGCAGTAGTTGGCTCCCTCTACGTTGACGAAACTGCACTCAGGGCAATGCATGCGGATCCTTTCCGGGCTCGACGTGCAGACGCAGGATAGCCGCCGTGGAGGCTTCCCTCAATCAGAGGTTGAAGGTTTGCGTGCAGCTCCCTCGGGCTCGGGGTATCTCAGGTAGTCCCTCACGTAGACCACGCTGGCGAACAGCGCCAAGATCAGCCCCAGCACGAGCATCGCGTCCCACACCACGCTCTGCACGACCATGGCGAAGAAGATGGCGCTCATGATGGGAAAGACTGCGATCCGACCGAACCAGTTGATCTCGATCGGGACTCCCTTCCGAACCGCGACCTGAGCCATCAAGAGAGTGAGAACCTCCCGTAGCGCGATCGCGGCGAGCGCCCAACGGGGAAGTAGCTCGAAGTACCAGCAGACATAGCCGCCCGAGAGGATCGTCGCACGATCGACTATCGGGTCGAGGAGGCTCCCAAGCCGGCTGTACTGGCCGGTCGCTCGGGCGAGGAACCCGTCGAGATAATCCCCGGCAGCAATCGCCCAGAAGATGGCCGCCGCGTAGAGCGGTGGTCCGTCTTCGCCTGAGAGGGCCAAGACCAAGAACACCGGTATCCCGGCGAGCCGCAGGAAGCCGACCAGGTTAGGCAAGGTCCACGGCCGTAATGGCTCACCAGGCTGAGTCTGCTTCGGAGATGGGCCGGATCTGTCGATGCCGAAGAGCCTCCGCCTTCCCAGTTCGGCGCCATCTCGCTTCGTCCGCTTGCTCATGGCTGCCAACGATCCGCCTCAGTCGATCGTATCGAGCAGGCCTGTGATCGCATCGGTGGCCCCCTCGACCTGGATGCTCTCCTCTGCTTCGGTCTTGCGTACCTGGACCTCGAATTTCCCTTCGGCGAGCGACTTCTTCCCGACAACGACTCGTAGCGGACAACCGATCAGCTCAGCGTCGGTCAGTTTCTCCCCTGCATTGGCATCCCGATCGTCGTAGAGAACATCTAGCCCGGCCTCGGAGAGAGACGTGTAGAGATCATCGGCGGTCCCACGTTCCGGCTCGCCCTGCTTCGAGAGCGGCACCAGTGACAAATCCCAAGGCGAGAGCGCTCGTGGCCAGGATATTCCCTTGTCATCGGCCCGCTGCTCGACCGACGCAGCGATGATCCGGGCCGGGCCGATGCCATAGCTACCCATCACGATCGGGTGCTCGCTGCCGGATTCGTCGAGGAAGGTAGCCCCGAGCGCCTCCGAGTAGCGCGTGCCGAGTTTGAAGATATTGCCGACTTCTATCGCCGGCACTATCTCGATCCTCGAACCACCCTCTGTCAAGTCGCCGGACTGGACCGCCCTGATGTCCGCTCGCTCCGCCTGGAAATCACGAGTTGGGTCCACCCCTGTCAGGTGCCGGTCGGCCTCGTTCGCTCCACATGCGTAGGAGTTGCCATCGATGGCGAGGTCACAGATCACCGGACAATTCGCGCCAACCGGCCCGATGAAGCCCGTTGGACCGATCTCCGAGTCGATCTCCTCAGGAGTGGCCTGCCGGACTGGCTCTCCGATCACGTTCGAGAGCTTCAGTTCGTTCAGAGAGTGATCCCCTCGGACCAGCGCCATCACCAAACCTCGGTCCCCCGCCATCACGGGAATCGCCTTGAGCAGAGCGCCTTGGGCTAGCCCAAGCGCGCCGGCAACATCCTCCACCGTCGTCGAACCCGGAGTTTCCACCTTTGTGGGCGAGTCGGCAGGCGAGGGCAGATCTACCGCCTGGGCGAGGGAGACGGCGACTTCGATATTCGCTGCATACCCGTCCGCCAGGGCGATGCTGTCCTCTCCAGCCGGGCAGGGAGCCATGTACTCGTCGGCTCCGGCTCCACCCATCATCCCGACGTCGGAGGAGACACGGTGCCACTCGAGACCACATCGATCGAAGATCCGATCGTAGGCAGCGATGTGTTTCGCGTAGCTCTCCTCCATCCCACCTTCGTCGCGGTCGAAGCTGTAGGAGTCCTTCATCGAGAACTCACGGGTGCGCAGCACTCCTGCGCGAGGCCTTGGTTCGTCCCGCTCCTTGAGTTGGATCTGGAAGAGGATCAGGGGCAGATCGCGGTAGGAACGCACGTCGCGCGCCACATGCCAGGTCACGGGCTCCTCGTGGGTCATTCCCAGCACGAGGTCGGACTCCCTCCGATCCTGCAACTTGAACATCTCTCCGATCCCGTATCGACCGGTCTCACGCCAGATTTCGGCTGGCTGCATCAGAGGCAGCAGCATCTCCTGCCCGCCGATGGCAACCATCTCCTCCCGGATTATCTGCTCGGCCTTGGCGATAGACCTGTATCCGGCAGGCAACCAGGTCCATAGACCCGATCCGAGCTGACGGACCATTCCAGCCCGGAGGAGCAAGCGATGCGATGTCGTCTCACTGTCTGCCGGGTCCTCGCGCAGAGTGGGAAGGAAGGTTTCGGTACGTCTCGACATCAGCGCGAGACTATCGGCTGCATCGGGGGCCGGGCGTCACCTAGGAGCGTGAGAACC
>CAIUSP010000067.1 GCA_903901855.1 uncultured bacterium
CGCGTATGACCTTCGAGAACACACGATCGAACGTGGCCACGTCGTCGAACTCGAACCCGTCGTCGTGCCCGTCGTTGCGCTCGGCGCGGGCGCTCGAGAGCAGCGCGAACAGCTGGTCGTGCAGCGTCGCTGGGAGGAAGTCCTCGAACAGACGCATTCCGGGGGGAAGGACTGACGTATCGGGCGGGGTCGTGAGCGTCATGACACGACCCAACCTAGCAGCCGTCGCCGGGGGTGTCGATGCCTGGGCCGGTGCCTCGCAGGGTGGTCGCAAAGTCACGAGGACGCGGACAGTGGCTCAAGGCGCAGGACAGCCTCGCGGTAGTTCGCGTCGAGACCGGCGATGCGTCGACGTCGTGCCGCGCTGATCTTGCTGGCGCCATTCTTGGGTGATGGGGCCGTGGTGACGAGGTTCAGGCCTGCACGGAGAATGATGGCGAAGTTCTTGGCAGCATTTCCTTTCCGGATGCGGGACTGGTCTTCGTCGAAGGTCACGTCGAGGATCCAATGCATCTCGTTCTCGATGGCCCAGTGTCGACGAGAGAGCTCGAGGGCACGGGTGGCGTCGAGGGTCGGGTCGTTCGAGATGTAGAGGGCTCTTCCGACTCGCTCTGCGCCGGTCGTCAGGTCAATGGTGGACCTTGAGACCCTTACAACGGCCGCAAGACCCGGCCATGCCTCTGGTTTCTCGATCCAGGACAGGTCGTGGGAGACCTCTGCTGTCCGCTTCTCAAGCCTGCCGTGGCCCTTCTCGACCTCCGCTGTCACTCGCTCGATGAGGGGCTTCGGGTCGTCCAAAGGCCTCACAGGTCGCTCGGCATCGCGGAAGAAACCATCCAGATTCTGGCGCAGAGTCGGCTGGTTGTCCTTGACCTGCAGCAGGTACTTGCCTTTGGCGTCGTGGATTTGGGCCGCAATGGCTGTCTGGCAACCGATGGCATCGATCGTGACTGTTGCACCGTCCAGGTCGAGGAGCTGAAGCAGGGCCGGTATCGCGGTGATCTCGTTCTCGCGGCTCTCGACGGGAACACTGCCGATCACCAGCCCGGAATCCGAGACAAACGCCGCCACCGAGTGCAGCGCGCTGAGTCCCGCGGCCCGGTCGAAGCTGCGTCGTAGCGTCTTGCCGTCGATGGCGACATGGCGTGTCTCAGCGAGCTGCCAGAGGTCATCGACCCACGCACGGAACGCTCTTGAAAACGCATCCGGATCCATGCCGGCCAACACCCTCAGGTAGGTGTCCTGAGACGGAATCCCGTGACGGAGCCCACAGCGCCGCTCGAACCACTCCTTGTTTGCATTCGCAAAATCTTCAATCGCTTCTGCGTCCTCTTGGCCGCAGACCACTCCGACCAGCATGATGAAGAGCACATCCGCGAGCGGGTGCCGTCGACCTCTCGACTTCCGGTGGTCTGGAACACTGTCGAGGAGGATGCGAAGGCGGTCGTAGGCGTCGGTCTGAGGCATCGAGGCGCTCCAGGGTGTCAGCCGGGAAAAGCCCAGCGAGCAGCTTGGATCACCGAACCGATCCCACGTCAAACACCTACTCACCGGAGAGCCTCAGGCCCAAGGCCGAACTTGCGATCGCCCTGGCGGTCCGCCAGGGCGATCGAGTTCTCATTCGCCTTGACAGCAGGTGCGAAGATCGACGGAGCCGGCCTTCTGTGATCGAACGTGAGCCTTGGACCGCAGGGACAGGAGGTCAAGATGGCACGCGCGACCGAGGCTCAGAAGATACAGCAGGCAAACCTCGAGACCGCGATGAGTCGGTTTTCCGAGGCGCTTCAGTCGCTTAAGGACCCTCGTCGCAAGCAGGGCCTCCGGTACCCGTTGGAGACCGTGATCGTGACGTCGCTGATGGC
>CAIUSP010000068.1 GCA_903901855.1 uncultured bacterium
GATCAGCCGGTGACCGAGTCGGGCACGCGGACCAGGATGGAGTTCTTGCCTCCGCCTACCTGCTGGGCGGTGACCCTCACCTTGTTGCCGGTGCGCGATGCGATCTCGGAGGCGAGCTCAGGCGTGTAGGGCAGGGTCACGACCTTGCGCTTACCGGCCTTGACCGTGACGGTCTTGCCCTCGAGATTGCCGCTGCCGCCGCGGAGCTTGCCCGAGAGGCGAATACGGCACTTGCCTGTGGTCCCGGGCTTACACCCGATCTGGACCCGCAGCGAGGTCGGTCCGGCTACGCCCTTCTTCTTCAGCGGCGGCTTGCCGCCGGGGCACCACGCGCTGGAGCCGGTCGCGAACTTGACGCCAGGGCGATAGTCAGCCTCGACCCAGAAGGGGGGGCTAGCGGAATTGCTGGACTCCCATGCGGCAACCGTCGCGCCGGTGCATGGCGAGATGGCGAGATCGAGATCCTCGCTGTCGGCCTCGGTGCCGTTGCTCAGGGTGAAGAGATCAGCGAAATCAGAGGCACCGGCGAGGCGGGTGCGCTCCTCGATCTCGTCGTTCTCGTTGTCAGGGTCGTCATCGTCGGACCAGCCGACGGTGCTGAGACCCTTCAGGCCCACCGCCGCCGAAGGCTCATCGACATCGGTCAAACCGTCGGAGAGGTCGGTTACCGCATCGAAGGTCGATGCGTTCGGCTGCAGAGTGGACTGCGCAGCCGAATCGTCGCTGAGGTTGCGAAGGAAGGCATAGACGACCGTCCCCTGAGGGCCAGCAGCCAACGGACCCGAGGTCATGTCGAGGGTCGGGTCGGTAAGGGTCTGGATAGCGCCGAAGGTGCCGGAGGCCCCACGCGACCTGATGACCACTTGGGCGGCATCTGGATCGTTTTCGCCGTACATCCAGCTGAGCACAGCACGCCCCTTGTTATCGACCGCGACGAACTGGTAGCCGTCGGTGTCTACGTCGAAAGTCTCGTCGGGAACGGTGACCTCGACCGGTGCGGTGAAGGTGTTACTTCCCGCAGGCTTCACAGAGGCGACGATGAAGTCATAGATCGTGGCGGGCGAATCGAAGCCGTTCGCCTCGATGCCGATTGCGATCGTGCCGTCGGCACCAGCGGCGGCCCGGACATTTCTGAATCCCTCCAGCCCCCCTGCGGTCTCGCTGCCCGAGTACAGAGTCACCGGAGAGCCGAAGGTCGAAGACCCTGCGGCCCGGCGCTGATAGCGAACCTGCCACTCGCTGCTGGCGGAGTCGAATCCTGCGTAGGTGACGATCGCCTCACCCGAAGGAGCGACTGCGAGTCCGATCCGACCGCGGTCGTTGGAACTGATCTGGAACGAACCAGTGGGACCGGTGATGGTCTGAGGAGTCCCCCAGCTGCCGCCGGCGGGACGAGTTACCACCTGCACAGTGCTCTCAGGAGACCCACTGCAGATCCATGCAGCGGTGGCGGTCCCCTTGCGGTCCATCGCCACGCGAATCTGGGAGTTGTCCTGGTCCCAGTCGGCGCAGTAGCCGTCCGTCGGGGTGAGCACTTCAGGAGCGCTCCAGGTGCCGGAAAGGCTGCGCGCGGAGGCGTAGACGACCGAGACGCTATCGTCAGCAGTCGGATAGGAGGACCAGAGAGCAACCGCCTCGCCCTTCGGCGAGATGGCAACAGCGGGGTTCTTGGAGTCGATACCACCCACACCCTCTCCTGACACATCCACGAATCCTCCCCAATTGGCTGCGCGCGCATCTGCGGCACCGAAGGTGACGAAGGCGCAGGCGAGAGCGACGACGGCCGCAAATCGACGGAGGCGGAACGGGCGAGTGAGTGACAGATCAGAAGTCAAGATTTCTCCTCTTGGTGGCGGGGGACGGGATGAAGGAACTGGCTAGAGGCTTGCTCAATACGAGCATATCTACCCAGAGACAAGATACGGCACGGTGCGGGGGAATCCTGCCTGTATTCACAGAGTGCAACAGGCGTGGCAGGCGGGATCAGCCGGTAACCGAGGCAGGCACGGTGACGGTGATCGTCCTCGAGCCCCCACCCACCTGCTTGGCCTTGACGCGGATCTTGCCACCGCCGTCTGCGGCGAGTTGGCGGATCAGGGCGTTGGTGTAGGCGAGGGTGACGGTGCGCGATGCCTTGGCGCGGGCAGTCGTGCCGGTGCCGGAGGTGCCGGCTGAGCCGATCTTCACCGTCTTGCCCTGCAGCTTGTCACTGTCGCTGCCGCCAACGAGCTTGCCGCCAAGCTGGACGCGGCACGAACCGGATCCGGCGCAGCCCACCTCGACCTGGAGCGAGGTGGCGCCGGGGGTGCCGGCCTTCTTCAGGCTGGGGCCGCCGCCGGGCGTGGGCGGGTTGCCTGGGGAGCCGTTTGCGTAGAGGTTGTACGTCCTCGAGCAGGCCCCACCCCGTGTCGATCGGGAAGTGCTGACAAAGACTGGTACGCATTCATAGGCTTCGAAGGTGCTGAGGAACTGGCCGGTGACCGGGTTGTAGAGGGTCTGTGCGCGCGTGGCAGCGTTCACGCCGTTGCCGATGTCCTCTAACGAATCAGCCACAGTGTTGCCGATGCCGCTGAACTTGAACGAGTACCAGCGGGCGGCGGCGCGATCCGAAGAGGGTGTCAGCTGGGCTGATATGTAGTACTGACCCAAAGGTGAGGCTGCAACCCGACTGCGGTTACCGCCTCCAACTAGATCAGCGTCATTTTCGGGAATCGCTATCTCCACCGGAGCGCCGACGTTCTCCCCGTTCGAGGCCTTGATCCGCTGGAGGTTGATTTTGGCACTGTATGGCGAAGGGAAGGACGAGGTCCGTTCCTGCCATACCACACCGAACTCGTCGAGTTTGGCGTTGTAGGCGATAGAGGGTGCGTAGCTATATTCCCCGGCCGCGTCGCCGAGGTATCTGCCGCTGCCAACACGATCGCCTGAGCCAGACAGGAACTGAACCAAGGGCCTGTTCGCATCGTCTTCTACGCACTCGCCTCCCACCGAGGCGAGGAAGGTGTTCGACTTGCCCGAGTACGCGGTGTCCATCGGGCAGTAGCTGGCAGGGGAATTCTCGAGGGCGGTGAAGGTCGACCCCAAGGGGGTGCCGTTGCCGCTGACGAAACGGGCCTTCACATCGTCGGCGTTTTCCGAGGCGAAGGTGACCAGGAACTTCTTCGAGTTCGAGTTCCAGTTGATCGCGAGACCTGAGCAATCAGGTCGGTTGATCGATCCGACCGTGAACGAAGCGCCCGAGTTGGAGCCGTCGGCATCGAGCAGCTGACCGATGATCTGGTTGCCGTCGTTGTCCGGATAGGCGACAAACCAGCCGCCGGTGGTGGGGTTGTATGCGATCGAGTTCTGGTAGCAGCTGAAGGCGTAGTCGCTGCCGGTGACCACCACATTTTCCGAGCCGACCGGGCCGTCTGCGGTGAAGCGTTGGGTGGCGAGATAGTGGGCTGTCCCGCCGGTGCCGACAGCGTAATAGAAGGCGATCTGCGCGCCCGTCTTGGGGTTGACCGCGTCTGAGTGTTTTTTCCCCGCTTCACGCTCTTCAGTCCTGGCTGGAGTGAAGTCGGTGATCTGGGTTGCGGGGCCGACGGTGACGGCCTGCGCTGCAGGCAGTGCGAAGGAGGCGATTGCGAGGGCGGCGAAGAGGGCCCCGGAGAGGCTAACGACCAGTGTGCGCCCCGAAAGACGTCTCGCGATCACCGGCGCACTTTAACAGTGATCGTCTTCGCCACGCCGGTGGCGTTCAGCCTCGTTGCGGTGACGCTCAGGCGCCCGCCCTTGGCGAATGCCCGCTTGAGCGCAGGCGAATAGGCGAGGGTGACGACGGGCCGCTGGCCAGCGCCTACCGCAACCGTCTTGGGGGTGATCTGCGCGTTGGCGCCCACCTTCTTGCCGGTGAGGCGGAGGGTGCAAGGGTCGGAATCGCCGCAGCCCACCTTGAACTTGGAGGAGGTCTTGGACGTGCGCACCGGCACGAGAGTCGGGGGGTTCACCCCGGTTCCCGTGAGCGAGGCGGTCCTGAAGCCGGCGTTGGTGGCGAGATCGATCGTGGCGGTCTTCAAACCGGTGCTCTGGGGGGCGAAGTTGACCACGATGGTGCAGGACTGTCCGTCGGAGAGCGTGACGCCTCCGGTGAAGCAGGTGCTGTCATCGAGGACTCCGTAGTTGCCGCCCTCGTCGCCCCCTATTGAGAAACCTTCGATGGTCAGCGCGACGTTGCCGGTGGAGGTGAGCGTGAAGGTGTTGAGCTTCTCTCCCCCTTGCGCCTTGACGGCCCCGTAGTCGTAAGGCGAGGGGGTGAGATCACCGGCGGGCGCGAGGGCATCGACGGTGATGCCGGACGGATCGGAGGCTCCGGTGATGAAGCTGCCATTGGGAGAGGTGCCATCCAGATTGGAGCGACCGATGGTGTTGGTGAATGTGTTGGTCCAGAAGATGCTCGACGAGTCGACCGCGACGCCGTTCGGATCGCTCAGCGAAACACCGGATACGAAGTTCTTGCTCCAGTCGGTTCCCACCCACTGCCCACGGCCGATCGAGTCGCTGTCGAAGTTGGCCGTATAGAGGTAGGGGTTGCGTAGGGCAATACCGGTCGGTCCTGTCTGCGGAGCGGTGTCGAACAACCAGGTCCTGTTGGTTCCGTCGAGGTTCCAGCGCAGGATGCGGTTGTTGTTGAAGCTCGCCACGTAGATCCCGGTGCTGTCCACCTCGACCCCGTAGGCCTTGTCGGATGCCGCCGTCAGGCCGGTGATGAAATCGTTGTTCTGCCCGGTTCCGTTGACGCCCACCCGCCCGATCGAATTACCACCGCTGTTGACGTAGTAGATGTAGCCGCCATACACGGCCACATTCAGGGGCGATCCGGCAGAGCCTATGTAGCTGCGGTTCACGCCCGTGCCGTCGAGGTTCGCGCGGGCGATGCTCGTTCCCTGGTCGTTCCAGTAGATGTAGTTCGAGTCGACCGCCACATCGAGCACCTGGCTCAGGCCCGAGATGAAGCTCTGCTCGGGGTTGCTGCCGTCGAGGTTTGCCCTCCCGATCGAGCCCGAGCCGAAGTTGGCCCAGTACACATACGCATTTGCCGCTGGGGCGATGGCGCCGAGCGCGCATACGGCGAGGACAGACGCGAGGGCTATGCGCAGGCTCGATGGCATGAGGCGGTGCGAATCAGTACTCAACCTAACACGCCTGAGGGGCGGAGTTGCGGGCTACCGCGCTACGCGCAGGGTGATCGATCTGGCGAGGCCGCTTGCCGTATTGGTCGCGGTGACGCTGATCGTGCCGCCTCTGGCGACTGCCGTCTTCAAGGCCTTGGTGTAGGCAAGGGTGACGGTGGGCTGCTGGCCGGCTCCGACCGAGACGGTCTTGGGTGTGATGGCAGCTTCGGTGCCGACCTTCTTGCCGGTCAGGCGCAGAGAGCATGCGCTCGCATCGCCACAGCCCACCTTGACCTTGAGCGAGGTCTTGGTGGGTTTGCCGACGCGAGAGATCGTGGGGTTGGCGGTGGCGGTGCCGGTGCCGGTGCCGCTGAGAGCGACCGACTTGAGGCCGTCGTTGGTCGCGATATAGAGCGTCGCCGACTTGGCGCCGGTGCTGGTGGGAGAGAAGTTCACGATGATCGTGCAGGACTGGCCGCCCGAAAGCTGCGTCGACGGCGAGCAGGTGCCGTCGTTCAAGAGCCCGAAATTATCACCGCCGCTGCCACCGATGCCCATACCCTCGAAATCGAGGTCAGCCGAGCCTGATGAGCTCAAGGTGAAGGTGGCCGCCGTCTCGGTTCCCACGAGACGGCTGCCGAAGGCGTGGGAGGAGGGGCTCAGCGTCCCGGCGGGAGCAATGCCTGTGCCGGTGAGAGTGGCGGTCTTGGTGCCGTCGTTGGTATCGATGGAGAGAGTCATCGACTTGGCGCCAGTACTCGTGGGGTCGAATGCGACCGTGATGACGCAACTCTCGCCGCTGGAGAGGGTCGTCCCACTTACGACCGCATCGGTACCCGACTTACAAGTGGCAGAGTCGATCGGGAAGTCGGAATAGTCATCACCAAGCGTTGCGAGCCCACTCGTCAGTACCAGGTCGGCCGAGCCGGTCGAGTTCAAGGTCATGTTCACCGTCGCGGTTCCGCCCCCTGAGACCAGCTGATTCCCGAAGGAAAGCGAAGAAGGGCTGAATGAGCCTGCGGGCGCTGTGCCTGTGCCGGTAAGAGCGGCGGTCTTGGTCCCGTCGTTTGTCTGGACCTCGAGCGAGGCCGACTTGGCGCCGGTGCTCGTTGGGTCGAAGGTGACGGTGACGGTGCAGGTCTGAGTGTTGGCCAGCGAGCTGGAGCCGGCCGAGCAGGTGCCGCCGCTCACCTGGAACTGATCGGCGTTCGTGCCGGTAAGGGTGATTCCACTGGCTGGAATGGTCAGGTTGGCGCTGCCGCTGTAAGTCAAGGTGAAGGTTGAAGCCGAGGTGGCGCCGGCGGCGATCGGCTGGTTTCCGAAGGCGTTGGAGGACGGGGTGAGAGAGCCGACCGGGTCGAGAGCGTTGGCGGCAATCGACCTCACTTCTCCCGCGTTGGTGATGAAGCTCTGATTGGGGCTCGAGCCGTCCAGGCCGGAGCGACCTATCGAGGTCGTGCCCGAGTTACCCCAGTAGAGATAGCTCGAATTCAGCGCTATTCCGTACGGACTCTTTGCGCCGGTGACGAAACTCTGGTCCCGGCTCGGAGAGACGATGTTGGCTCGCCCGATCGAGCTGTCGGAAGGCGCATTGACGAAGTTTGCCCAGTAGACATGACTCGCATTGACCGCGACGGCCGACGGGCTCGTGGTGGTTAACCAGGCTTGCTGGATCGTGCTCAGGTTGAAAGTCGCCCGGGCGAGCTTGCCGGTGCCGCGCGACGTCCAGTAGATGTACGTCGAGTCGACCGCGATACCCATTGGGTTGGTTCCCGCGGTGAGGGAGGAAATTACCGTTGGAAGCGTCCCATCGAGGTTCGCCTTGAAGAGGTAGTCGACGGTGGCGTTGTTTGGATTATCGGTCACCCAATAGATATGACCAGCGTCAACGGCAATGCCCTTCGCGTTCGGTATTTCTTCGATGAAGGCATTGTTGGCGTTTGAGCCGTCCAGGTTGGCGCGGCCGATCGTGCCTGCGGTCGGGTCGGTCCAGTAGATGTAGTTGGCATCGACTGCGACTCCGAAGATGTCGCTCGCGCCCGCAGGGACCACGAAGTTCTCGACCCGGTTGGTGCCATCGTTGCCGGCGCGCTGGATGCGCGGGGGGTTCTGGGCGTCGGCCCAGTAGATATAGGCATTGGCCGCAGGCGCAACGGCGCCAAGCGCGGCGACTGCCAGGATCGCGACAAGGGTGAGGCGGAGTTTGTGCTTCAAAGCGAATACGCCTTTCATAGAACCAGCGCAGAGACGCGCAGAACGTCTTTCAAGCAACTTCAATCGACACATTAAACCCCAACGCCCGGGAAAGTTGCGCGATGAAATCTCTCTACTTCTCGTACTCGTCGGCCGCGACCGTCTGCTCGAGCTTGCCGCCGGGCAGGAGGACGATCGAGATGAGGAAGATCACGGCCAGCACGCCCGCCATCACGAGAAAGATCGTCTCGGTCGATTGGGCGTAGGCGAGCTCGATCGTGTCCGTCACCCGCTGGTCGACCTTGCCACCGCTCTGCGGGTTGGCGGCGGCCTGAGAGCCACCGCTCGACACCGCCTGCTCGATCCGGGTGATCACGCCCTGCGGAAACCCGATCTTCTCCAGGCCCGCGCGGATGTTCGCTTCGTTCTGGTGGATCAGGACCGTGCCGAGCACGGCGAGGCCCAGGCTGGAGCCGTAGTTGCGGACGGTCTGGGTGATGCCGGTCGCCTCGCCGTACGAGGTCTTCGGTGCGCGGTTGATCGCGTCGGTGTTGGCCGGACCGAGGATCAGGCCCATACCGAACCCCGCGACCACGATCCAGTGCCACTGCGTGCTGTAGTCGAGGTTGGTCATCGTGGTGGCCCAGAAGTAGAAGCCCACGGTGGCGATCGCCGCGCCCAGCACCACCGCTAGCTTGGGCCCACGCTTGTCGAGTATCCGGCCGCCGATCTGGGTGGAGACGGCGAAGCCCGCGAAGAAGGTCAGCAGGTAGAAGCCAGCCTGCGAGGTGCCGTAGCCGAGCGAGATCTGCGAGTAGGTACTGGCGAAGAAGAAGAGCGGGACGAAGGCGATCATCAGCAGGAAGAGGATCGCGTTCTCCGCAGCAAAGGCGCGATCGGAGAAGATCCGCACCTTGATCAGCGGATCGTTGGTGCGCAGCTCGTGCACCACGAAGGCAACGATCAAGAGCGTGCCTACGACGAGCGAGGCGATCGTTCGCCAGCTCTCCCACCCCCACTCGCTCGCCTGCTGCAACCCGAGAACGGATAGGGCCATCCCGCCGGTGATCAGCACCGCTCCGCGCCAGTCGACGGGAGCGGGACGGTAATCGTCCTTGTACTTGGCGAGCCAGATCAAGACCAGCGCAATGATCGCCACCGGAACGTTGATCCAGAAGATCGAGCGCCAGGTGATCTCGGTCAGGTAGCCACCGGCGATCGGCCCGATCGAGGTGAGTGCACCTGTGATGCCGAAGAAGAGCGCGAGCGCCCGACCGCGATGCTCGAGCGGGAAAGCCGAGACGACCAGGGCGAGAGCGGCGGGGACCATCAGCGCGGCGCCCACGCCCTGCGCGGCGCGGAAGAAGATCAACCAACCCTCCGAGATCGATCCATAGGGCGTGAAGCCACAGAGCGCCGAGGCGATGGCGAAGGTGAGGATGCCGATCGTGACCATGCGGGTATGCCCGAGGGTGTCGGCGAGGCGTCCGCCGAGAGCGAAGGATGCAGCGAGGGCGAGCAGGTAGCCGTTGATCACCCACTGCAGGCCGGTGTCGGAGAGGCCCACGTCGGTCTGGATCTCGGGTGCGGCGATCGAGACGATCGTCATGTCGATGAAGGTCATTCCGACGGCGAAGATCATCGCCGCGAGGATCCAGTTGCCGGAGCGCTGCTTCTTGGCAGGAGCCTTGGGCATCAGGCGTGGAGACTACAGGCGGATCAGGAGGTCGACACGAGGGCTCAGCGGACGCGGCCGGTGAGGGAGTTGTCTCCCCCGACCGACTTGACCGCCTTGATGCTGATCCGGCCGCCCTTGCGGAGCGCCGCGATCAGCTTGGGGGTGTAGGCGATCGTCGCCTTCACCGGATTGGTGCCCTGGACGGTGACGGTCTTGGAGCGGGTGAGCGCCGAGGTGCCGACCTTCTTGCCGGTCAGGGTGACGGTGCAGCTGCTCACGAGCGGATCTCCGCATCCAACCTGGAGGATGGCCGAGCGCCTCATCAGCTTGACCGCAGAAAGCGTCGGAGAGGTGAGCGAATCCACGGCGATCCCGTACGGAGAGGCGACTCCCGGGAGGAAGGTCTGGTTCACGCCGGTGCCGTTCACATTTGCGCGACCGATCGCGCCGTCAGTGCGGTTGGTCCAATAGATGTAGGTGCCGTCGCTTGCGACGCCATCCGGGGTCTTGATGCCGGTGATGAAGTCGTTGTCCGGAGTGGGGCCGTTGCCGAACTCGAGCCGGCCGATGCTGCTGGTCTCTCCGTTCCCGTAGTTGCCCCAGAAGAGGTAGTTCGGGGTGACAGCGAGTGAGTTGGCCCCGCTGGTGGATGAGACGTAGTCGTTGGTCGAAGGCGACCCCGTGATCTCTGCGACTCCGATCGGGCCGAGAGCCGAGCTGAGACCCGCGCGCCAATTACCCCAGTAGATCCGCTGCGAGTTGACCGCAACGCCGGCAGTTTGGGCGCCGGCACTGCCGAAGAAGTCAGGGCTGCCTTCGATCCAGTTCGTGATCAGGTTCTCACCGTCTAGATCGACCCGGCCGATCGTGTTCGACTGCCAGCCTGCCCAGTAGATGTGGGATGAGTCGACCGCGAGACCTGCCGGGGCGCCGGAGGTCTGGGTGTAGATGTACTCGGGGTTCGCGCCGGTGCCATCGAGTTTGGCTCGACCGATCGCGGGACCGGAATCGGGCGAATCCGTCCAGTAGATGTGGCCCGAGCCCACTGCCATCGAGTAGATCTGGCTTCCGAGCCCGTTCACGAGGGTCTTGGGGTTGGAGCCGTTGTTCTCGGCCCTCCCTATGTGGCCGTTCATCGAGGTCCAGTAGATGTAGGCGCTCGCCGCCGGCGCGATCGCGCCAAGCGCGCACACTGCGAGGACAGAGGCGAGGGCGAGGCGGAGCTTGCCGGTCATCTACTTGGCGACGCGAACGACGGTGCTGCGGTAGGCGTCTGTTGCCGGGTTGGTGGCCTTGATGGATATTCGTCCACCCTTGGCGAGGGCCTTACGGAGCCTCGGCGTGTAGGCGAGCGTGGCAACGGCAAAGCCGGAGCCGTCGGTCGTCACCGTTTTCGAACTGAGGGCGAGTTTGGTTCCCACCTTGTTACCTGAGAGCTGCAGGGTGCAGACACTCACGTCGCCGCAACCGACCTTGACCTTGAGGGAGCGCTTGGTTGCCTTCCCGACTGGAGCCAGCGAGGGGCTGGGATCCACCGCGACGCCTACGGCAAAACTACCTCCGAGATCGATGAACTGCTGGTCGACACCAGTCCCGTCCAGCTTGGCGCGTCCGATGTAGGCCCTGTCGAAGTTGCCCCAATAGATGTAGTTGGCGTCGACTGCC
>CAIUSP010000069.1 GCA_903901855.1 uncultured bacterium
AGATGGTCGGACGCGTCGCCGGCACGATCGCCCAGTGGGGGCGCGACGGCGGCTACTTCGCAACCGACGAGGACGCCGATGCCTTCGAGGCCGAACTGACATCGATCCTGGTCAACCAGCGCGCAGCGTTCAACTCACCGGTCTGGTTCAACGTCGGGTTCGAGGAGAACCCACAGTGTTCGGCCTGCTTCATCCTCTCCGTGGAAGACACCATGGAGTCGATCCTCGGCTGGAACACCAAGGAGGGCACGATCTTCCGCGGCGGTTCCGGTTCGGGCATCAACCTCTCCAACATCCGCGGTTCGGTCGAGCCTCTGTCCAAGGGCGGGCTCGCCTCCGGTCCGGTCAGCTTCATGCGCGGAGCCGATTCCTGGGCCGGCACGATCAAGTCGGGCGGCAAGACCCGGCGCGCCGCCAAGATGGTCGTGCTCGACATCGATCATCCGGATATCGAGGACTTCGTCTGGTGCAAGGCCCGAGAGGAGGACAAGGCTCAGGCGCTGGCCGACGCGGGCTTCGACATGTCGATCGACGGTGAGGGATTCACCTCGATCCAGTATCAGAACGCCAACAACTCGGTTCGCGTCACCGACGACTTCATGGAGGCCGCCGAGAAGAAGGCCGACTGGGATCTGGTCGCTCGCGACGGAGGAGTGGTGACCAAGACGCTCCCGGCAGAGGAGTTGATGACCCAGGTCGCCGAAGCCGCATGGCGCTGTGCGGACCCGGGTATCCAGTACGACACGACCATCAACCGTTGGCACACCTGCCCCGAGTCGGGGCGGATCAATGCGTCGAACCCGTGCTCGGAGTACATGCACGTGGACGACTCGGCCTGCAACCTGGCCTCGATCAACCTGATGAAGTTCCGTAACGAGGACGGGACCTTCATGGTGGACGACTTCCGTCACACCGTCGACATCCTCTTCCTCGCTCAGGAGATCGTGGTGGGCCCGTCCAGCTACCCGACCGAAGACATCGGCAAGAACGCCCGTGCCTTCCGTCAGCTGGGACTCGGCTACGCCAACCTCGGTGCGCTGCTGATGTCGAACGGCCTGCCGTACGACTCGGAGGAAGGTCGCGCGATGGCCGGTGCCATCACCGCCCTGATGACCGGACGCGGCTACCGTCGCTCGGCCGAGATCGCGGATGCGATCGGCCCGTACGAGGCGTACGAGAAGAATCGCGATGCCCACAACAGCGTGATGCGGATGCACCGCGATGCCTCTTACGAGCTGAGCGAGGATCTGGTCGAGGAGAAGCTCCTCGCCGCCGCCCGCGAGAGCTGGGACGAGGCAGTCGAGTTCGGTGAAGAGCACGGTTACCGCAACGCTCAGGCAACGGTGCTCGCTCCCACCGGAACGATCAGCTTCCTGATGGACTGCGACACGACCGGCATCGAACCCGACTTCTCGCTGGTCAAGTTCAAGGAGCTTGTCGGTGGAGGACAGATGAAGATCGTCAACGGCTCGGTGCCTCTGGCGCTGGAGACCCTCGGCTACACCCAGGCCGAGATCGAGCAGATCGAAGCTCACATCAACGAGCACAACACGATCGTCGGTGCCCCGGGCCTCAAGCCCGAGCACCTCGAGGTGTTCGACGTGGCGGTCGGGGAGCGCTCGATCTCCCACACCGGACACATCGACATGATGGCCGCGACGCAGCCGTTCATCTCGGGCGCCATCTCCAAGACGGTCAACCTGCCGGAGTCGGCCACGGTGGAAGACATCGCCGAGGCCTACACCTACGGCTGGAAGCAGGGCCTGAAGGCGCTCGCGATCTACCGCGACGGTTCGAAGACCGCCCAGGCGCTCCGCACCTCCGACAAGGACGATGCCGACGTCGGTGCGGACGCATCGGCGGAGCCGGTCCGTACCCGGATGCCGAACGAGCGCCAGTCGATAACCCACAAGTTCAACATCGGCCAGCAGGAGGGCTACAT
Organism: uncultured bacterium; assembly: GCA_903901855.1. GTDB lineage: Bacteria > Actinomycetota > Thermoleophilia > Solirubrobacterales > 70-9 > CAIUSP01. The sequence goes on from CAIUSP010000069.1 coordinate 1,943, forward strand.
CACCGCTGGCATGTACGAGGACGGCTCGCTCGGCGAGATCTTCCTCACCGATGTCGGCAAGGAGGGCTCGACGATCAAGGGCATGATGAACGCGTTCGCCACGGCGATCTCGATCGGGCTGCAGTACGGAGTCCCACTCGAGGTGTTCGTGAACAAGTTCAGCTACGTGCGCTTCGAGCCGGAGGGGATCACCCGCAACCCGGAGATCCCGTTCGCCAAGTCGCTGCCCGACTACATCATGCGCTGGCTGGCGAGCCGCTTCGTCACCGACTACGACTACCTGGAGGGTCTGGGCATCCTGACCGAAGAGGTCAGGCGTCGGCGCGAGGCCCAGCAGGCTCTGCCGATCGGCGATACCGCCGGTCCGGCCAACGGAGACAGCGGTGGTTCGAGCAACGGCGGTAACGGGAGCCCCGAGGCGTCGACTGACACGGTCGAGCCGGCTCCTGCCACTGCCGCTCTGACAGACACGCCGCCTGTAGTCCCGGCCAAGATGGAGGGCCTGGAACTCGGCCCCGCCTGCGACCAGTGCGGAGGCATGATGCAGCGGACAGGCTCCTGCTACACCTGCCCCAGCTGCGGCAACAACACCGGTTGCGGCTGAGGCCGAGCGGGTTCACATCCGATTGACCTGGAACGGGGCGGGAGACCGCCCCGTTCGCTAAGGTGGACGACCTTGACTCGTTCACGAAAGACCAAGATCGCCCTCGCCACCGTGGCCGCAACTGCTCTGGTGGCCCTTCCCGCATGCGGCTCCCAGCCCGCCGTCTGCCAGAAGGAAGACAACCTGAGCGGTGCAGTGAGCAAGCTCGGAAGCGCCATCACCTCTGCCAACCCCTCGCAGATCCAGTCGGCCGGCCAAGAGGTGCAGGCCGATGCCAATGCCCTCGTGACTTCTGCCCAGAACACGTACCCGGGACAGACCGCCGAGGTCAAGTCGTCGGTGCAGAACCTCACCCAAGACATCAACAACTTCGCCAACTCCTCGGACAAGACCACCGCCGCCCTCGCGCTGGTCGGCTCACTCAGCCAGGTCAAGAGCGCATTCGAGGGGCTGAAGCAGAAGTACCAGGGAAGCTGCGGCTAGGGCGAGGCGAGCCCCGGCGGGCTCGAGACGGATCGATCACCTGAAGGCCCGGAAGACCGGGCCTTTTTCATGCCCTCAGCGGGGTCCCCAGACCAGTTTGTTGCCGAGCAACTGACTGACGGTGACCAGCTTGTAGCCGCGGGACTTGAGCGAAGAGATGATCGAGGGAAGCGCCGCCACCGTCTGGGTGCGGGTGCCGCCTCCGTCGTGCATCAACACGATCGATCCGGAGCCAGCCGAGGAGCCGACCGAGGCGATCGACCCTGAGCCCGGAGTAGTCCAGTCCATCGTGTCTCGGTCCCAGTTGACGGTGGTCATTCCGTTCGACCGTGCCGCAGAGATCACTCCGCTGTTGACCGCGCCGTAGGGAGGTCGGAAGCTGCAGGGCTTGAATCCCGTTGCCCGCTGGATCGCACGGTTGGTGGACTTGAGGCTCGAGTAACCCGGGTAGATCTCGTGGTGGAGCGAGTGGTTTGCGATCTCGTGTCCCTGACGGCTCATCTTCTTGAGCAACTTGGCGCCACTCCCACCGACCTGCTCCCCGATCACGAAGAAGGTCCCCTTCGCGTTCCGGCTGTTGAGGATCTTCACGATCGAGGAGGTCGCCGGGGCAGGACCGTCGTCGAAGGTCAAGGCGACCCTCTTGCGTTTGCGTGGTCCGTTGAGCACGAGGCCCTTGTTCCGTGGCTTGCAGGCCTGCACGTACGGCTCCACGAACTCGCGCTTCAGCCAACGGTCGTCCGGAGCGAGATCGGTGCAGGCGGCTGGATCGCAGTCAGGGAGGCCCAGGTAGGAGGTAGCGGCGCGCCAGTTGTACTTGCCAGAGGTGAAGTCGAAGGTCCCGAGCGGTGCCTTCGCGATGAAGCTGCGGGTATTGGGCCGCGTCAGCTTGGTTTCCACCTTTCGCTTGCTCACCACCAAGCCCGCGTCGTTCAATTTCGAGACCACCATCTCGTTGCCTTCCGCGCCGTCGAGCTTGTGGCGGATGCAGATCCTGCTGGTGTCCCCGCCCTGTTTGACCTCGACACATACAAACGAGGTGCCCACGTCGAGGCTGTCGGGAGAGCCGTCCAGCTCAGCGGTGCCCCACTCTCCGGAGGTACGAACCTCGATGATCGCGTCCTTTCCCGACTGGGTGATCTCCGCCCGGGTGATGTCCAGCGGTCCCGAGACATCGTTCGCGTCGGTGACCGGCTTGGCCGGTGCGCTGTGTGCCACGGCAAGACCGAGTCCCACGGCGAGGGTGAGGGTCAAAATCGCCACCAGGTACCTCACGCCCGCCTTGCTGTCTGTGCGCTGATCGATCGGCATCTGCATCACTCACCGTATAACCCAGGAGGGCGGCGTTCGGAGCGGCTGGCATGATGACTGGATGGGCGACATCGCGGACAAGCTGCTGGAGGGCCTGAGTAACGCCGCCATGATGGCCTGGGAGGTGTGGTGGGCACTGGTGCTCGGCTTCGCGATCTCCGCGATAGTGCAGGCGTGGATCCCGCGTGAGCGGGTAGAGCGGGCCCTCGCGGGCGGTGGAGCGGGCGCGGTGAGCAAGGCGACCGCGCTCGGCGCGGCCTCGTCATCGTGCTCATACGCCGCGATCGCGATCGCGCGATCACTGTTTGCCAAGGGGGCATCGGCGGTAACCGCGCTCGCCTTCCAGTTCGCCTCGACCAATCTGGTCTGGGAGATCGGCCTCGTGCTCTGGGTACTGCTGGGCTGGCAGTTCACCCTCGCCGAGTACCTCGGAGGCATCCTGATGATCATCCTGATGGCGGCGATGCTGCGGCTCTTCGTCTCGCCGAAACTCGAGGAGATCGCGCGTCGTAACGCCGAGAACGCCGCTCCCGGTCACCAGCACCATATGGCCGGATCCGAGATGCCGTTCCGGGAGCGCATCCGCTCGGCCGACGCGTGGTCCGACGTGGCCCACAACTTTCGCGGCGACTGGCAGATGCTCTGGAAGGAGATCGTGATCGGCTTCCTGCTGGCCGGCTACATCGCCTTGCTCGGTCAGGACTTCTTCAACGGTCTCTTCCTGGTGGGTGAGACGGGCTTCTGGCCGACGCTCTGGAACGTGATCGTCGGCCCGTTGATCGCGGTCGCGAGCTTCGTCTGCTCCATCGGCAACATCCCTCTCGCCGCCGTGCTCTGGTCGGGCGGGATCTCCTTCGCCGGAGTGCTCGCCTTCATCTTCGCCGACCTGATCGTCTTCCCGATCATCGTCGCCTACCGCAAGTACTACGGCTGGAGCTTCGCGCTGCGCATCACTGCCCTGATGTTCGTGACCATGGTGCTGGCGGCGCTGGCGATCGATGGTCTGTTCAACGTCGCCGGGATCATCCCGACCGACCGACCCTCCACCGAGGAGGTATTCGGGCACGTCGAGGCCGATTACCGGATGTGGCTCAACCTGATCGCCCTGATCGTCTTCGCCATCCTGATCGCGATGACCATTCGTCGCGGTGCCACCGATCCGGTATGTGGCATGAAGGTCGACAAGGCCAAGGGCATCAAGCTCCAGACCGACTCAGGCAACGTCTACTTCTGCTCCGAGCACTGCCGCCACCAGTTCGAGGCGGATCCGCGCAAGTACGCCTCAGGCTGAAGGGAGCCTCAGAGAGGGGCGCGCATCAGGAACGGCACCTTCGGAAGCGAAACGCGGTTGGCCGACCCCTTGTGTTCGATCACCCAGGCACCGGGGCCCACATCCCAAGTCTGGTAGGGAGTGAAACTGCCCATCTTTCGCACGTTCCAATGGAACTCCGCAGCGCCGGTGACGAAGTGGTCGAACTCCTTCTTGAAGTTGATCCCCATCGCTCCGTAAGGATTCTCGTACCAAGCGTTGTTCCAACCTGGCCGTGAATCGACCGGGCGTACTCCGATCGGCCTCACCACCCCGCCGCTTCGCATCAACTGAGTCACCCGATACTCGGTGCGGTAGAGGTTCCTGTCAGACGAACACCAAGTGGTCCTGCGAGGACAAACCGTGGGATGTGCAACCCGGTGTTGCACCGAGTACCAACCCTTGTC
>CAIUSP010000070.1 GCA_903901855.1 uncultured bacterium
AAGCGAGTCTAGTCTCGCTTCGGCTCAGTCACGGGAGAGCGCTGCCTCCAGCCATGCCTCGATCTCCGGAATCAGGCCGGGGTCGATCGCATGGGGGAAGTCTGTCTCACGGTAGGTGAGGGAGAGGCCGTCGCCTTCGAGAGCGTCTCTTGCCGCACGGCCGAATTCGACCGGGATCACCTGGTCGAGGGTCCCGTGTGAGAGCCATACCGGGAGGCCCGGGCGCGAGACTGCGTCGAGCGGCCATCCTTCCACTTGCGGCAAGAAACCGCTCATGCCGAGGATCCCAGCCGGCGTTTGTCGGCCCCTTCCGAGTCCGAGGGCGAGTGAGACCACGCACCCTTGGCTGAACCCGCCGATCACGGCGCGTGACCAGGGGATCCCCCTTTCCTCGAGTATCCCGTCGAGCAGACCACCTCCCAGAGGAACCGCCTCCATGAAAGTGTCCCGGTCGGGTGACCCGACCTGTCTGACCACGTACCAGTGCCTGCCGCCGGGAGGCAGGCCTGAGATCGGCGCCCCTGGGCATACCCCCAACAACCTGCGATCGGGATCGAGCAGATCCAGCAAGGGGTGGAGGTCGGCCTCGGTGGCGCCTCGGCCATGGAGGAGTATCAGGGCGCCCTCGGCATCTCCGTCGGCTTCGCGGAGCAGATGGCTTACCGGAGCATCGGTCACCGGGTCGCTGAGGGTGCTGCGCTCAGGAGTCTCGCCCGGCAGACGGCATGACCAGCGGACGGAGATTGGGTTCTATCTGCGCCCGCAGATGCTCGTAGTCGGGTGGGAGGGAGAGATTCTCGCCCAGGCTATCCAGCGGCTCATCTACCGTGAACCCCGGCCCGAGGCTCGAGAGTTCGAACAGGACGCCGCTCGGTTCGGGGAAGTAGACGGCATTGAAGTAGAAGCGGTCGATCATGGGAGTCGGGGATGCGCCCGTCTCCATCACCCGGGTTCGCCACGACTCCAGTTCCTCGGACTTGGATGCCCATGCGACGTGATGCACCGTCCCGGATCCCTGCAGCCCTGGCTCTTCGGGAGGCGAGTCGTAAGCGTAGGTGCCTCCGCGCTGATCGCCTCTCGCTTCCCAGACGTCTCCCACCCGCTCGAATCCGAGGCCCTCAGCCAGCAGTGTCTCGCTGGTATCGGGGGCGACCGAATAGGCCCTCACCCCTTCGAATCCCTGCAGGGCGTGCTCGGGCGGGATCTCGGGATGGGTTGCGGAGAGCGGGGTGTCAGGTGCTGTCGAGACGACCAGGAGATGGCGCAATCCCTCGGGATCGTGGAACGCCAGCCCTTCTCCGTCTTCCTCCACCGGGTGACCGAGGTCTCCCAGCCTCTCGCGCCAGAAGGCGATCGAGTCGGTCGATCCGACCCGCCAGACGACCGTGTGGACCATTCCGGCTCCCGCACGGCCACGCGGAAGGCCCGGATACTCGAAGAAGGTTATGTCCGACCCGGCCGAGGCTTCCTGATCGGAGTAGAAGAGGTGGTAGACGCCGGGGTTGTCCTGATTGACGGTCTTCTTGACCAATCGAAGCCCGAGGACTCCGACGTAGAAGTCGAGGTTCAGTTGCGCGTCGGAGGTGATCGCGGTCACGTGATGTACTCCTTCGAGCTTCATCAGTCAGTCAGGATACTTCGCCGGAGGTGTGCCACTGGTCAGGAGACGAGGAGATCTCGGAGAGCTGGATCGAGATCCGGGTACCGAAAGCTGTACCCGAGATCCTGGGCACGACGCGGAATGACGCGGGCGCTTCCGGTGACGAGCTCGGCGAGTTCATTGCCCCTGAGCAGAGCCACCGCCGCTTTGGGGGTGGGGAGGATCGCCGGGCGTCCGATCGCCTTGCCCAGTGCCTTCGAGAACTCCTTGTTGGTCACCGGGTTCGGAGCGGTGGCATTGATCACTCCGCTGACCCGGTCGTCGTCCAGCGCCCAGACGATCAGACCTACCTCGTCGTCGAGGTGGATCCACGACATGTACTGGTCACCGGAGCCGAGTGGTCCACCGACGCCCATCTTGAAGGGGGGAAGCAGCTGCTTGAGCAGACCTGATTCCGAAGACAGGACCAGACCGGTCCTGACCAGGACCAGGCGCATACCGAGGCTCTCTGCTCCTCGCTGCTCGGCCTCCCACTCCACCGGGATATCGGCCATGAATCCATCTCCCGGCTGGGAGTCCTCGTCGAGCATCGACTCCCCGCGATCCCCGTAATAGCCGATCGCGGACGAACCGACGAACACCTTCGGAGTGGTGTCCGAGGCCTCTATGCCCTGGAGGAGATTGTGGGAAGCGGTTATCCGGGACTCACGGATCCGTCGCTTCGCCGAGTCGGTCAACCGCTGGTTGATCTCCTCGCCGATCAGGTTCACTACCGCGTCGACATTCTCGAGCGCCTCCTCCGGTGGACGTTCGGTGGTTGCCTGCCAGGCGTGCCAGCTCACGGTTGGATTCTTCGGTCGGGCTTTTGCCGGGTCTCGCGTGAGCCCTACGACCTCATCGCCTCTGGCGAGCAGGGTGTCAGCGAGTGCGGAGCCGATAGCCCCGGTCGCACCGGTGATCAGAACTCTCATGTGACGATCCTATAGGGGGACGCTAAGCGAACGCCGGATCCGCTAGTGACGATCGCTGCGAGAGGACCTAGCCGTGGATCAGCTGCGGTCGCCGCCGCCGGTGAGGCCCATCGTCTGCGTGTCATCCGTGAACCTCGCGATCCCCTCGTTGCGGGCTTCCTCGACCACCGAGGCCGCGACGATGGGGGCGACGTCCCGGTTGAACACGGACGGGATCACGTAGTCCTCGGAGAGGTCTTCCTCGGTAACCACGTCGGCGATTCCGTATGCAGCAGCCATCTTCATCTCCTCGGTGATCTTCGGTGCACCGGCATCGAGAGCCCCGCGGAAGATTCCTGGGAAGCAGAGGACGTTGTTGATCTGATTCGGGTAGTCCGAGCGCCCCGTGGCCATGATCCGCACGTAGGGATCTGCCTCCTCCGGCATCACCTCGGGGTTGGGGTTGGCCATCGCGAAGACGATCGGGTCCCTGTTCATCTTGTCGAGCGACTTGGCCTCGAGCACCCCCGGACCGGACAGTCCGATGAAGAGGTCGCATCCCTCGATCACCTCGTTGGGCCCTCCTTGCAGGCGGTTCGGGTTGGTGTTCTCGGCGAACCACCGCTTGATCCCGGTCATCTCGCCAGCGACGTAGGCCGGGCTGTCGACCGAGATCGCCCCGTTGCGGTCGCAGCCGATGATGTCGGTGATGCCTGCCGCCATCATCATCTTCGTACAGGCGACTCCGGCAGCGCCGATTCCCACCACCAGCACGCGGAGGCTCTCGATCGGCTTGTCGACGATCTTCAGCGAATTGAAGAGCGCAGCCATCACGACCACGGCCGTACCGTGCTGGTCGTCGTGGAAGACAGGGATATCGAGACGTTCCTTCAGGCGGTCCTCGATCTCGAAACAGCGTGGGGCGGCTATGTCCTCGAGGTTCACTCCGCCGAAGGTCGGTGAGATGTTGACCACGGTCTCGATGATCTCGTCCACATCCTGAGTCGGGACGCAGATCGGAAAGGCGTCCACCCCGGCGAACTCCTTGAACAGCATCGCCTTGCCCTCCATCACGGGCATCGCGGCCTCCGGACCGATATCGCCCAGGCCGAGCACCGCGGAGCCGTCGGAGACGACGGCGACCGTATTCGCCTTGATCGTGTATTCGAACGCCTTCGCCGGGTCTGCGGCTATGTACTCGCAGACCCGCGCCACACCCGGTGTGTAGGCCATCGAGAGGTCATCCCGCGTATTCAGTGGGTACTTGTTGGTCACCTCGATCTTGCCGCGACGGTGCATCTCGAAGGTCCGGTCGCTGAAGTCGATGACACGTGCGCCGCCGGTTGCACCGATCGCCTTGAGGATGTTCTCCCAGTGTTCCGCGCTCTGGGCGTCGATCGTGAACTCACGAAGACGCTTGCCCTCGCCGCCGCCGCCCGGGATCAGGTCGACGCTCTGCAGCGCTCCGCCTGCTTCGGCGATCGCGGCAGTGAGCTTCCCGAGGGGTTCCTGTCGCGCGTCGAGCTCGACTCGCACGGTCACGCTGTACTGGGCACTGGCAGTCATCGGTTCGATGATAGGCAGCCCTGTCGCCCCGCGGCCATAGGATCAGTGAATGGCAACTCCTCGGTCATCGAAGGGAAGCGGCAAGAAGGCGGCGAAGCCCCGCACCGGCGCCTCTTCCAATCCCAAGTCCGGCCGGAAGCAGGGCTCCTCTCACCACGGCGACCTGTTCCTGATCGACGGCAACAGCCTGGCGTACCGGGCCTTCTATGCCCTGCCGGAGTCGATGTCCACTCGCGACGGTCGACCCACCAACGCGATCTACGGCTTCGCGTTGATGATGGCGAAGGTGCTCGAGGACTTCAGGCCCGGGGCCGTCATCGTTGCCTGGGATGCAGGTATGTCCGACAGGGAGAAGATCTACGAGCCGTACAAGGCGCAGCGCCCGCCGAGGCCGGATCTGCTCTCCGAGCAGTGGCCTCACCTACCGGAGCTGACCGAGGCCTTCGGGTTCCTCAACGTCAAGGTTCCCGGGTACGAGGCAGATGACGTCTTGGGCACTCTGGCCATTCGCGCCGCGGAGGAAGGAATACCTGTGACGGTCCTGTCAGGTGACCGTGACGTCTATCAGCTCGTCTCTCATGGCGTGCGTGTCATGTCGACGACCAAGGGTGTGAGCGAGACCAAGGTGTACGACTCGAAGGCGGTCGAGGAGCGCTACGGAGTTCCACCCGAGCTGGTTACGGATCTGATGGGCCTGAGGGGAGACAAGTCCGACAACATTCCGGGGGTTCCGGGGATCGGCGACAAGACGGCTGCCCAGTTGTTGGCCGAGTACGGCTCGCTCGAGGCTGTCCTGGAGAACGCCGACAACGTGTCAGGTACGAAGCGAAGTCAGAACCTGAAGGACCATGCCGAAGACGCACGCATCTCCAAGCAGTTGGCCACCATCATCACCGACGTGGAGGTGGAGGTGGATCTGAAGGAGGTCATGGCCACCGAGCCCGACCGGAGTGGTCTCGCCTCTCTCGCCCAGGAGTTCGAACTGCGTCGGATAGTCGGCCGTCTCGGAGCCGCCCTCGGACCGGACGAGGTGCCAGAGGTACCGGATACAGATCAGCGGCTCGAGGTGGTTGCGGGTGAAGGTGGGCTCTCGGATCTCGCGAAGGGTGAGATCGCGGTCGCGGTTGCAGCCTCCGGGGATTCCCTTCGGTGGGCAGCGAGTGACGGGAAGACCGTCGTCGAGGGGGAGGTCGGTTCGGTCGACGATCTGGTGGCTGAGTTCGGGGAGCGGCCATTGATCGCGCACGACTTCAAGAACCTCGCAGGCGGCTCCCGGGAGGGTTTGCTCTCCGCCGAGGGCTCGGATCAGCTGGCCCTCCACCACGACACCATGCTGGGCGCATACCTGCTCGAACCCGGACGGCGAACCTACGAGCTTTCGGATGTGGCGTCACGCAGGGGCTTGACGGCCTCCTCCACGGCCGAAGGAGAGGCGGTCTCCGACGCCCAGATGGAGCTCGGCTCGGAGACCTCATCGGCTGATCCTGCGGCCGACGCTCGTCTCATCTGGGAGATCGCAGGCCAGCAGCGGAAAGAGCTCGACGATGCCGATCTCATCGGACTGCTCGAAGAGGTCGAGCTGCCGCTGGTGAGGGTCCTGGTCGCGATGGAGCAGTTGGGGATCAAGCTGGATCCGGCGAGGTTGGCGGAAATAGGCAAGGGCTTCCAGAAGCGTCTCACCAAGCTCGAGAAGGCGATCTACAAAGACGCGGGCAGGGAGTTCACCATCGGGTCGCCTCAGCAGCTCTCGGAGGTGTTGTTCGAGGAGATGAAGCTGACGCCCGGGAAGAAGGGCAAGAGTTACTACTCGACCGATGTGAGCGTGCTCCGGAAGATCCGTGACGAGAGTCCGATTGTCGAGCGGATAATGGAGTGGCGAGAGTTGAGCAAGCTCAAGAGCACCTATCTCGACCCGCTGCCGGGTGAGATCGACTCCGCCGACGGTCGTATCCACACCACCTTCAATCAGGCCGCGACGGCGACCGGGAGGCTCTCCAGCACGGACCCGAACCTCCAGAACATCCCCATCCGCTCAGATGAGGGGAGGCCGATCAGGTCCTGCTTCGTGGCCACCCGGGGCAAGAGGTTGCTGGCGGCCGACTACGACCAGGTCGAGATGAGGATCCTCGCCGCGGTCGCGGAGGACGGCCAACTGAGGAAGATCTTCAATGACGGCGTAGACGTGCACGCGGCGACCGCAGCGGAGGTGCTCGGGGTCGAGGCCGCTGCCGTCGGCCCCGCGGAGCGCTCGAAGGCGAAGATGGTCAACTACGGAATCGCCTATGGCCTCTCGGCCTTCGGCCTGGCGGAGCGGCTCGACATCCCGCAGGATGAGGCCGCCGGCTATATCGAGAGTTATTTCGAGCGGTTCCCCGCGATCGACGCCTACATGAAGGATGCCGTTGCCAGAGCGAAGAAGGACGGGTACGCCTCTACGCTTCTGGGGCGGAGGAGGCCGATCCCCGAACTGCGCTCGGATCGCCCCCAGATTCGCAGTCAGGGGGAGAGGCTCGCGATCAACATGCCTATCCAGGGGACCTCCGCCGATGTGATCAAGCTGGCGATGATCAACTCACGGAATGCCCTTGCGGCAGAGGGGATGGAGACGAAGCTGATCCTCCAGATTCACGACGAGCTGCTGTTCGAGGGGCCCACGGGGGAGATGGAAGACGCGACGAAGCTGGTCGAGCGCGAGATGTCAGGCGCACTCGAACTCGACCCGAAGCTCACAGTCGAGGTTGGTGTCGGTACCGATTGGCTCTCTGCCAAGTAGGCAGCGCGGCCTGAACGTGAAAGCCCCGAACCACTCGGCAGGAGTGGCCCGGGGCAGTGATTCAAGTCAGCGTGTCCGCTAGCGGAGCAGTTCTACGTCGTCGTACCTGCCGCCCACGAGTTCCGCCTCGTGCACGAGCGTTCCCGGCAGGAGATCTTCGGTCCCGCAGATTCCCTCAGGAGCTTCTTCGTCGTAGAGGCTGCCGCACTCGATCTCGGTCGAGGAGTCGACTGTTCCCGTCAACGTTCCACCCGCAGTGAGCGTGATCGTCAGGATTCCTGCCTCGAAGCTCTCGATCGTTCCGATGCTCTCCTCGACCTCTGTGTCGTCCTCGAGGTCGGGGACCAGCACTTCGATCTCTTGCCATACGAGCGGAGAGGCGTTGGGGTCGACCAACTCGGCCTCGTGGATGCGCGCTCCGACCACGAGCAGATCCTGAGGGCAGACACGATTGTCATCGCCATCCTCGAGGTCACCATCGTCCTCGTCGCCTGGACCGTCGTCGTCGCTGCCGGGTGCGTCATCGTCGGAGCGGACCGAGGAGAGTGAGCGACGGTCGTCGTCGCCGTCCTCGTCGTGGGTCGACTCCTCTGTGTCCTCGTCGTCACATGCGACTCGCGTGGAATCATCGACCAGCGCGGTCACGATGAGACCGTCGAAGCCCTCGATGGTCAACTCACCGGTGGCGGGGTCGTAGGCGGTAATCCATCCAGCCTGCTCGTCACCATCACCGGTGGTGTCGTTGTCGGTGTCCTGATCGATCGGGTCGTTGGCGCTTACGTCCTCTCCGAGGTTGCTCAGGCCGTCACGATCCGCGTCCTCCCGTCCGTCTGGAAGCCGGTCATTGTCGGTGTTGCGGTCGTTCGGAAGCGTGCCTTCCCGCTGCTCGTTCCCGTTGTCGACGCCGTCATCATCACGATCCTCGTCGTTGTCGTCCACGCCGTCCTGGTCGCTGTCGACCTCATTTGGATCGGTTGCAGAGCGGAATTCCGCGAGGTTGCGGAGCCCATCGGCGTCTTGGTCACGATTGCGCTGATTGACCTTCAGGGAGAGTCCGTGCTTGCGCTCCCACTTGTCGGGAATGCCGTCGCGATTCCGGTCTGCCTTACCGGCGGCAGCGATGGAGGGCACGAGCATTACGGCCAACGCCGCAACAGACGCCGTGATCGTGAACTTGAGGGTCTTGATCTTCATTTGGTTTCGTCTCCTTCGAGCGCCTGGCGCCCTCTGGTCGTGGGTCGAGGACTATCTGGTGTCTGGAACACCGTTGATGGTCAGAAGTTATGGCACCGAATTAAGAGTGGGATTAGAAGTTTCAGGCGAGGATCAGAGGGGGATCCGGAGGATCTACTGCTCGCTCTCAGACTTCTTGTCGCCGCCGCCCTTGCCGCCACCAGAGCCGCCCTTGTCGCCGCCAGAGCCACCCTTGTCGCCGCCAGAGCCACCCTTGTCGCCACCAGAGCCGCCCTTGTCGCCACCAGAGCCGCCCTTGTCGCCACCAGAGCCGCCCTTGTCGCCACCGCCACCCTTGTCGCCGCCGTCACCCTTGTCGCCGCCGTCACCCTTGTC
>CAIUSP010000071.1 GCA_903901855.1 uncultured bacterium
ATATCCGCGATCTCATCCACCACTTGGTCGCGATTCTCGCGTGCAGACTCATATGCGTCCTCACCGCTCTTCCAGAGGAAGATTTCAAGCAACTCGGCCGCTTCGACTGAGATTGCAGCGGCGAGGCTATTCGGGTCGTGAAACTTCCTCCACCCTCGGGCATCACGAAACCTCACTAACTCTTCTTGCAGTTCGCTCAGACTCTTAGACATTCAATCGAGTCTACTTCTGAATACTTGGTGGAGGGTGATTGCTCATAATCCCCCCATGGGCATAGGCAGATCACTGATGAGGGGCGGGGCGAAGGCCGGTAAGTCGGCTGGGAAGATGTGGATGGGCAGGGCGGCCGTGGTGCTAGCCGTGGCCGAGGCGATCCTGGCGGCGAAGGACCACCTGTGGGACAGGCTCACGGTGGAGGAGCGCTCGCGGGTGTACGAGCTGGTCGGCAAGAGCAAGGGCCGGCCGTCAAACCTCAGCCAGGGCGAGAAGGACGAACTTCGGGCACTGGTGCAGAAGGCCGAACCGATCAAGTTGGGTGTGCGCACCGCACAGGGCGGGATGGTCGGCCGGCCTAAGCGCAAGAAGCGCTGACTGACACCAAGACCTGGACTTGGCCTCTACCCCCGACAGCAAATCCTCAGACGACCTGCTGCTTCGCGAGATGACCGCCGCCGATGCGCCGGGCGTGGCCGACTTGGTGCGGCGCACCTACGGCGATACTTATGGCCACGCCCGCATCTACCAACCGGAGGACTTCTTCGCCGACCAGGAGGCCGGCCTGCACACGAGTGAGGTCGTGATCGCTGATAACGGGGAGGGAGAGGTCGTCGGCCACTGCGCATTCACCTTCCACGGACCGAAGGTCGCCGAAGGCGGGATGGTGATAACCGATGAGCGCTACCGCGGCCACGGAATCGCATCGCGTATGGAGGCAAACCTGATGGCGCGGATCGTCGAGCGCGAAATCAAGTGGGTGATGGCGGAGCCCTCGATCATCCACACGGCCAGCCAGGAGATGATCATCGGCCATTCGGATCAGGGAGCGATCACCGGGGTCAGGCTGAAGGAGTTCACTCATTTCGATCTGGATGCCTTCGCCGATCACATGGAACGCGACCGGATTTCGGTCGCCGTGGGGTTCATCCCCTTGGCAGAGATGCAGGCACACGATGTATGGATCGCACCCGAATACGCCGAGATCCTCGAGATCGTGCTCGCGCCCGTAGATTGGCCGCGACAGCTGATCACCGAGATGCCGAGCGACCACTCCCTGCCGGATGAATCAACGCTCTCCAGCGATTTCGACGAGGCCGTAATGAAAGCGGCGATCGAGGTGGAGGTGATCGGTGCCGACCTGGCCGAAGCCGTCGAGGCGGAGCGCGATGCGCTCGCCGCCAAGGGTGCGAAGTTCATCGAGGTGCACATACCCACCAACGAGCCTTCGGCTGCCACCGCTTCACTGATCGACCACGGCTTCTCGTTTGCCGGCTTCCTGCCCGAGATGCGCGGTCACACCGACCTGTTGCTCTTGCAGTGGATTGCTGATCCTCGAATAGAGCGCGACAAGTGGGCACTGCTCAACGACCACCTCGAGCGCCTGGCCGACGCGATCGTGGACCAGGCGCACCTGGCAGCCGAACGCCGCTGACCACTCCGATCTCAGAGCTTGGTAGAGAGCGCCTCGGCGATAGCGCGTAACGGCTCGAGGTCGAGCCCGATATCGGCGGGGCCCGGGATCACAGCGATAGAAAGCGCGGGGATAAGCGACCAGATCGGCAGGAGGATCGGTCTCGACATATCGGCGAACGAGATTCCGGTGATCGCCGCGATCATCGAGCCGACTACGAGCAGCAGGACCACCAAGAGCGTTGGCAGGGTGCGGTGAGCCACCGCGGTTATCGCGGCAGCCGAGTTGTTGAGACTCGCGGCCGCATCCACGATGGCGCTCTCGTCGCTGTCTGAGGTCTCGGGGGAGAACGCGTAGCGGTGGATCGATTTCTCCAGGCGGTCGAGCGGCTTGGCCGATGGCAGGTTCAGGGTGTTACCTGTCTGCAGATACTCGGGGTCCTCGTCTGCCGAAACCAGCAGGTAGGTCCGTAACTCTCGCTGCAGTTGTTGGGCGACCTTGCGATTGGAGACGCTGTCGAAGGTCCATACCAACTCCTTTGCCTGAGCGGCATGGTTTTCGATGTACTTCTGGCCGGCGTCGAGGGCATCGGTCGTAACCGTGATCGAGAACCCGACGAAGAGCGCAAAGGTCGCAGCAACGCCGGTCAGCAACCTCGATGCCTGATCAGCCAGCTCGTCTCGCCTCTTCTTGCTGTTGTGGCTGAGCACATAGGCCCTGCAACCGAGGCTCAGGGTGAGGAAGTAGACGAAGAGGACTAGTACGACTACCCATGTAGGAGTGGAGGCGAGGATTTCCCGCATTGGAAGCGACGCTAGCACCAACGCGGCCGACGCCGGCCGGCACCTCCGGCGAGGGTAGGCTGACACCGGTGAGA
>CAIUSP010000072.1 GCA_903901855.1 uncultured bacterium
TCGCGCACGCGGCTGGCGCCGACGCCGACGAACATCTCGACGAAGTCCGAACCCGAAATGGAGAAGAAGGGAACGCCTGCCTCGCCTGCCACTGCGCGAGCGAGCAGCGTCTTACCGGTGCCGGGAGGTCCGTAGAGCAGGACGCCCTTGGGGATGCGGGCACCAAGGGACTGGAACTTGCGGGGGTTCTCGAGGAACTCCTTGATCTCGTGCAGTTCCTGGACGGCCTCGTCGACTCCGGCGACATCGCGGAAGGTGATCTTGGGGGCGTCCACGGCCATGCGCTTGGCCTTCGACTTGCCGAACGACATCACGCGCGAGCCGCCGCCTTGCATCTGGTTCATCAGGAAGATCCAAAAGCCGAAGAAGAGGAGAAACGGAAGCACGTAGGTGAGCAGCGAGAGCAGGCTCGACCCGCCGGTGCCCTTGACCTCGATGGCTACATCGTTCGTCTCGAGTTGATTGAGCAGCGACTGCTCGATGTTGTTCGGGTAACCGGTCGAGTAATCGTCGCCCTTCCTGGGCGTGACGTCGATCGTGTTGTCCTTGGTGTTGATCACCACGGACTTGAGCTCGCCCGAGTCGGTCTGGGCGAGGAACTCGTTGTAGGTGGGCTGTTTGGTCGGCTCCCCAGGGTTGATCAGGCGCTGCGCGAAGAACGCGAGCACCACGACTACCAAGATGGGAAAGGCCGCACTGCGGAAGAACCGTTTCACTGTCAAGCGAGGGTAACAGTCAGGAGGCGCCGGCTGGGTGCAAATGCCCCATTGGCATCAGGCGTGGCGAGGCGGGGTCAGGAATCGTCGTTCAGGGCGACCACGTGGTCGAGGTTCCGGTGCTTCTCGTTGATGTCCAGCCCGTAGCCGACCGCGAACTCGTTGGGGATCTCGAAACCGACGTAGCGAACCGGCAGCTCGACCCGTCGGCGTTCGGGTTTGGTGAGCAGCGAGCAGACCTCGAGCGAGGTCGGTTGGCGCGAGCGCAGGCTCTTCAGCAGGTAGTGGAGGGTCAGGCCCGAGTCGATGATGTCCTCGACGATCAGCACGTCGCGGCCCTCGATCGGTGAGTCGAGATCCTTGAGGATCCTCACCACCCCGGAGGAATCGGTGGCTGATCCGTAACTGGAGACCGCCATGAAGTCGATCTCGCAGGGCACGGTGATCTGTCGCATCAGATCGGCCACGAACGGGACCGCGCCCTTGAGGATGGCCACGAGCAGGACTCCCTGTGGATAGTCGGTGCTGATCTCGGAGGCGAGCTCGGACACCCGGCGTTCGAGGTCGGCGGCCGGTACGAGCACCTCGCCGAGTTCTGGATGTGTGGTCGCGGCTGCCTCCATCAGGTCGACTCTGAGTCTATGCGCCGGACCCGGCGCCAGGGCTGGCGACCGAAGCAGTGATCAGTGCCGGTGCGGGATCGCCCGGGTCGGCAGCGAACTCTCTGGAGACCGCCACCCCTGCGACCCAGACGACTCTACCCTCGGAGTCCGAGACGACCGGCAGCCGATGCCGGAGAGATCGCGGTACCCGACGATCGAGGAAGAGATCGGCGAGCGACTTGCTGCCGTCCAAACCCAACGGGGCGATCCGGTCGCCGTCGTTCCAGGTCCTGACGGTGAGCTCGCCCTCGCCCAGACGATCGAGCGAGCAGACGGCGACCTCGGGGCCTTCGGGTTGGAGGTTGCGCTGCGAGATCTCGGCTCGGACCTCCCATTCGCCCAATCTGCAACGACCGGGAACCGAGAGGGCGGTTGGTTCGGGCAGTCGCTCCTCGCGCCCGGACCGGCCGAGGACGAAGAGGATCTGTCCGAACTCCAGCCGCGCCTCGAGTCCCGAGCCGAGTTCGACCGTGCCACCCTCCGGCCGCTGGCTGAGCCGCCAGATCTCCTCCGCGCGATCACGACTCATCGCAACCGGCCGGCCTGAGCCGACTCGCTCGGCGGCGATCCTGAGTGCGATCCGGCGCACTGCCGGGTGGAGCGAGGTCAGGGCATCGGCGGGTACCGCGACGCCGAGCGGCTCGCCGATCGGAGCGGCGCTGAGGTGCGGTTCCAGTGCCGCGAGCGCCAGCGCCTCGAGCGCTTCCTCCTGCTCCCGAAGCTCTGCGCGGGTCTCGGCGATCGACTGCTCGGCGCTCCCGTGACCGATCTCGTCCAGGACCGGGAGGACCTCGTTGCGGATCCGGTTCCTGGCGTAGAGAGGCTGGGAATTGGTTGGATCGTCGCGGAACGGAAGGCCGGTGGCCTCGACCATCTCCCTGACCTCGACCCTCGAAAGCGAGAGCAGGGGGCGCACGACCCTCCCCCGCCTACCGGAGAGCCCCAGCAACGCCCGAGAGCCGGGCGAGGTGGCGAGCCGGTAGATCATCGTCTCGGCGAGGTCGGTCCTGGTGTGGCCGCTGGCGATCAGATCGAAGCCGAGATCAGCCCTCAGGCGCTCGGCCTCGTCGTAGCGAGCTTCGCGCGCCAGCGCCTGGGTGTTGCCGCCAGCGGGATCGAGGTCGGGCTCGAACACGGTCGCAGTGACGCCGAGCGCATCGCAGGCCCCGGTGGCGGCGGAGCGGTCCTCGGCCGAGTCGGGGCGAAGGCGGTAGTCCAGATGGAGCGCGTGTACCTGAGTCGGGCCGAGAAAGGTCGCGAGGCCCGCCAACAGTGTGATCGAGTCGGGCCCACCCGAGACCAATGCGACCACGCGGGCTGTCGGCGGAACGAGTCCGCTGCTTTCGATGACGCCGGCGAGAGCGTCGAGAGTTGTCCGGTCTGGACGATCCACTGCCCGGTCGATTCTAGGTAGAGAGGCTCAGCGGATGGTGAAGTCGACGACTCCGGGGCGCGACTCGTTGTTCCAGTCGTCGAGCGCGTAGACGAAGGCCCGATACCTGCCCGGGCGCGGCTTGAACCTGCGGGTCGGCTTGCCGAACTCGAGCCAGTTGAAGCCGATGAACGCCGGCCATTCCTGCCAACCCGCAAACCGACCGACGCGACCCTTCCGAACCTGCCAGATCTCGGCGGTGATGGTTGCGCGTTCGTCGAGAGCGAAGGACAGCTCGGTGCCACGCATGCCGAATCTCCGGGACGCGAGCCGGAGTCCACCGAGCCTGGGGGCGACTGCGTCGACGTTGTTGGGCGGTACCGGATCGACCTCGGTATCGGGATCGCCCGGGGTTCCGCTTACCGTGACGGTCCCTCCGGGAAGAGAACCGTGGAACTTGCAGATGAACTGGTACACGCCGGGGCTCGTGAAGGTGTGGGAGAAGGCGTCGCCGACGTCGTGGAGCGGGGACGAACTGCCGAGATCCGAATCGATCCCGGAGGCGTTGGTGCCGGTGCCCGTGACCGAATGCAGGAGGTCCGGACCCGTCCAGTACCAAGTGACCCTCTCACCCAGGTCGACAGTTGGCTCGGGATTCGACCAGGCGAACTGGGAGATGGCGACGCGTCGGTTGGCAGCGTCGGCGGAGCCGACGAAGAGCAGCGAGAGACAGCTCATCACCAGAGCCAGCGCCAAGGCCAGCACCAGCGCCGTGACTGCCGCGACGAGACAGCGCGAGTGGATCAGGTGACGATGTACCACCCGTTCATCCCCATGTGAAGGTGGGAGAAAACGTGGCAGTGGTAGAACCAGCGACCCGGGTTGTCCTCGGTGAAGGTGAAGTTGTAGGAGTCGCCCGGCCCGAAGGTCTTGTTGTCGATGATCTGGCCGGTGCCAGGGTCCTCCCAGCGGTGTCCGTGGAGGTGGAAGGTGTGGAAGTTGTTGTCCATGCCGTAGACGTGGAAGGCGACCTCGTCGCCGACCGAAGCACGAAGGGTCGGGGTATTGCCGGCGTAGGCACGGCCGTTGACCGACGAGTAGGCCTTGGCCAGACCCGTTGCGACCGGCTGGAGGTCGTGGAAGAAGAGGAAGAAGTCCTGGTCGGGTGGCGTGGCGCCCGACGGCCTGATGATCAGGGGCCCGAAGAGGCCCTTGTAGAGGGGGATCGGGTCCATCGGGCCGTGGTCGTGGTAGGTCCAGGCACCGGCGGTTCCCTCCTGCGCAAACCAGCGGTACTGGAACTCCTGCCCGGGCTGGACGAATCCTCCGGGGTCGGTGAAGGCCCCCTTGTAGGCACCGTCCATCTCCTCGGCGTAGTGGATGCCGTGCGGATGCATGGTGACCGGTGCGCTGGTGCGGTTGCGGAAGTTGACCACGAGGGTCTGACCCTCCTCTACCTCCAACAGAGGGCCCGGAATGGAGCCCGCCGCCAACGGTGAGCCGAAATCGCGGGAGTAGGGACGGTAGGTCCAGGCGGTGAACTTGTAGCGGGTGCGGATCTTGCGGTTCATCATCTCGTCGCGGCCGGTGGGGACGATGCTCCACGCGGTCGGCTCGGCCTGGATCCAATACTCGACCGTGTTCCCGGCACCGGGTTCGCCGGCGATGCGCTTGTCGGGCTGCGCGCCCTTGGCCGCGGCGACCTTGGGGGGAACCTCTACGCCCTCGGTCAATTTGGCCAGATCGGCCTCCTCGCCGCTGAAGACCTGCTGGCCGGCGAGGGTACAGATCAGTACCCCGGCTGAGGCCTCGAGGAACTCGCGTCTTCCGTGTGGCTCTCGACCGAACACCGGCCGGTCCTCCTTACCTGCGGACCCGGATCGTGGCCCGCATCTCGGTGCTGTGGTTCGTGCAGTTGAAGATGTAGGCACCGGGCTTGGTGAAGCGGACGGTCCAGTTGAGGTTGGTGGTTCCGGGCGGAGGTCCGGAGCGGAAGCCCTTTACGGTGACCCCCTTCGGGTACGGCTTGATCAGCACCGCGTCATGGAGGTCGGTGAAGCCGGGGCCACCCGTGAAGTCAGGACCACCGAAGGGGCTCCAGCTGCGGAACTTGACCCGATCGCCGACCTTGATGGTGAGCGAGTTGGGCAGGTAGTAGTTGTCGTAGGTCTTGACCAGCTTGGTCGAAGAAGAGGTTGCGACCTTCGCCTGACCGCGCTCGACCAGCATGACCGCGAGCCCCGCCGCGGCCACCAAGGTGGCCGCGGCGAGAGTCGCCAATCGAATGCGGTGGTGTCGAGCGAACGCCTGCGGCATCAGGAACAGGTGATCGGCTTGGTCACGCGGTAGTAGGTGAATCCCGGGTATGCAGCGTGGGAATCAGCAGCATCTCGCTCCCAGAAGCACTGGATCTTCTCGGGATCCGGCGGCTGGAAGTTGGATCCGAACTGGCCACCTCCGGTAACCACGTCGACCAAGAACCCGAACTGGCCGCCGTTCGCTGCATTGCCGGTTCCGGTGGTGCCGGGACAGGTCGGATAGAGGTCGCCGTTGGAGAGCGAGGGACTGGATGACACGTTCTGGCTGGTGACGGAACCGCCGTTGTTCTGGAAGCAGTTGTTCTCCCCGCCGTAGTCCCAGTAAAGGTCGAAGCCGTTCGTGTCGACGCCGCTTCGGCCCATCGAGTTGTCCTTGACCTGATTGTCCTTGCTCAACGCGTCGTTATCGGTGTTGAACGGATCCGAAACGATGCCGACTCCCCACAGGTTGTTGCCGAAGATCTCGTTGTCAGTGATCTCCCAGCCCGTGGCTCCATGCAGGAGGATGCCGATGCCGGTCGGGTAATAGAGAGTCCCGAACGCTGTGTTGCCAAGGTTCCCAACCCAACTACGAGGAATCGGCGAGCAGGCCGGCGTGTTGCCGGTCTTGGAGCCCGCGCAGCTCGCGTAGTGGTTGAAGTTGTTCCAGAACACCTTGGTGTCACGGATCTTCCCGTTGGCGGTCGGCTCGAAGCCCTCGGAGTCGAGGGTGTTAGGCACGATGCCGGCGCCGTTGTTGAAGAACTGCGAGTTGTTGATGTCCACGTACCTGGAGTTGGTCCCGGAGTAACCGAGGACGTTCTTGTGCATCTTCAGGTATGAGAGATCGGTCCA
>CAIUSP010000073.1 GCA_903901855.1 uncultured bacterium
CATCGCCACCGATCGCACCGGCTCTGTCGCCGCCCCGTCGAAAGCGCCGCTTGTATCCTCACAGCTTGAATCGTCTCCTCGACAGGGATTCGCACGACTCATGAGTTCCACCCCGACCACACCTGAGAAATCCACCGCCGGTAACGGGACATCGCCCAAGCGGCGCGAGGTGATGATCGGCCTCGCCATCGACCTGATCGCTCGAGGGGGGCTGACCGCCCTCACCTACCGGAGCCTCGCGACGGCTGCCGAGGTATCGGTTGGCACCGTTCAGCAGGAGTTCCCGACCCGCATGAACATATTGGAGGCGATCTTCGAGCGCAGCTGGAAGAACGCCGGGATGAGGCCCGAGGAAGCGGAGGCGGATGAGCCGCTCGCGAAACTGTTCGAGGTCTGCTCTCGCGCTGCCCCGATCAGTGACCCACCGGATCCCGACCTTCGCGCTTACTTCGAGTTGTTGACCGAGATGACCAGGGATCCCGAGTTGAAGAGGTCGCTCTCACGGGTGGAAGAAGGGGAGTATCCGCTCTACATCCGCCTGATCGAACGCGCCCAGGAGGCTCGGGAGATCGACCCAGGGCTCAGTCCGGATCTTCTGCTCTCGCAGATCTGGGCTCTCAGCGACGGCTTCTGCCTCGCCGCCTACCTCGATCCGGAGACCTCGACCCCGCAAAGCGTCCGCGAGGCCTGGACGAAGGCCTTCGACTCGCTGGTCGCTCAAAAAGCCTGAGGAAGCCGAGGCGAGCCGCGCAGCCGAGGCTCAGGCTTCTACGGGCTCTGCGTCAGTAGGGGCGTCGGTGGAAGGCGCATCCGCGCCGCCCTCGGCCGGAGATCCCTCGCCGAGGATGTCCGCAGCGCGGACGAGCGAGGTATCCACGTGGACTCCGGGGCCCATGGTGGAGGTGAGGGTGATCGAGACGAAGTACTTGCCCTTGGCGGCCGACGGCTTGGCGCGGTTGATCTCGTCGATCACTGCCGCGTAGTTGTCGAGCAATGCCTGCTCGGTGAAGCTCGCCTTGCCGATTGCGAGGTGCACGATCGATTGACGGTCAGTTCGGTACTCGACCTTGCCGGCCTTTGCCTCGCCGACGGCCTTCTCGACATCGTCGGTGACGGTGCCTACCTTGGGGTTCGGCATCTTGCCCTGGGGTCCGAGGACCTTTCCGAGCTTTCCGACGTGAGGCATCATCGCGGGCGTCGAGATCACCACATCGAAGTCGGTCCAGCCCTCTTCCACCTTGGCCGCGAGATCCGCCCCGCCCACGTGATCCGCACCTGCTGCCTCGGCATCGCGGGCCTGATCGCCCTCGGCGAAAACACACACGGAGACGTCCTTGCCCAAACCTGAGGGAAGCGCGAGGGTCCCGCGCAGCTGCTCCTCGGCGTGACGCACGTTCACACCGAGCAACACGTGGAGCTCGATGGTCTCGTCGAAGCCTGCCTTGGCGCCCTCCTTGACCAGGCGGATCGCCTCCTTCGGCGGGTAGGCCTTGTCGCGGTCGATCTTGTCGACTGCCTCGCGGTAGCGCTTGCTGCGGCCCGCCATCAGGACTCGAGTCCTTCCACCGTCACGCCCATCGAGCGGGCGGTGCCGGCGATGATCTTGGTTGCGGCGTCGAGATCGTTTGCGTTCAGGTCGGGCATCTTCTTCTCGGCGATCTCGCGGGCCTGATCGACCGTGATCGATCCGACCTTGTTGGTGTGGGGCTCACCGGAGCCTTTTTGCAGTCCGGCGGCTTCCTTGATCAGGAAGGCGGCCGGAGGAGTCTTGGTGATGAACTCGAACGAACGGTCCTCGAAGACCGTGATCTCCACCGGGATGATCGTGCCGGAATCCTGCTGGGTCTGGGCGTTGAAGGCCTTGCAGAACTCCATGATGTTGACGCCGTGCTGTCCCAGGGCGGGTCCGACCGGCGGAGCCGGATTGGCAGCTCCCGCAGGGATCTGCAACTTGATCAGGGTCATTACTTTCTTCGGTGCCATGGGTTCTGGTGGTCCTCTCTCGAAGGAGGTTAGATCTTCTTGACTTGGTCGTAGTTCACCTCGACCGGGGTCTCCCGGCCGAAGATCGAAACCAGCACCTTGAGCTTCTGCGAGTCGTCGTTGATCTCGGCGATCTCACCCGAGAAGTCGGCAAGCGGGCCGGAGATGACCTTGACCGACTCGCCGATGGCGAATTGGGCCTGGGTGCGCGGACGCTCGGCCGTCTCGCGGTTGAGCATGCGATCCACCTCGGCCTTCGGCAGCGGCACCGGGTCGGTGCGCGAACCGACGAAGCCGGTTACGCCCGGCGTGTTCTTGACCACTCCCCAGGACTCGTCGGTCATCTGCATCTGGACCAGTACGTAGCCCGGCATGGTGCGCTTCTCCACCTGTACCTGCTGACCATCCTTGACCTCGGTGATCTGCTCGGTGGGTACCACCACGTCGCGCACGTTGACGCTCTGTCCCATCGAGTGGATGCGATGCTCGAGGTTCTGCTTGACCTTGTTTTCGTGGCCTGAGTAGGTGTTGATTACGTACCAGTGGAACATCTGTCGGTGTGTCTCTTTCTCTTGGTTGCGGTTGGTTGCGCCGGTTAGAGGATCAGGTTGACGAGGCGGCTGAAGACCGTGTCGAGGACGCCCAGATACGCGGCGCAGGCAGCGACGAAGAGGATCGTCACCGCGGAGGCCTGGATCAGGGTGTCACGGTCAGGCCACTGGACGCGCTTCAACTCTGCCCAGCAGGATACGAGGAAGGCGACTACTCGGCCGCGCTGCTTGGGCTCGGCCTTGGTCTCGGGGAGGGGTTTCGCCTTGCGGCCACCCTTCTTCTCCTTCTTGGGTGACTCCTTCGTCTCGGTCGCAGCTGCGGCAGTCTCGCGCTCCTTCGCCTCGCGGCGCTTGCGCTGACGGCGGGTCTCCTTGCCGGGCTTGGGTGCGGCGGGAGGCTCGGTGGTCGGGGGCGGGCCGGGCTCTACTCCTCCGGTCACGCCGGGGACGGCAGGCGCCGTAGATGAGCCGATCGGGTTCTCGGTGGGAACGGTTTCGCCTGAGGGGACGTCCTCCTCCGCAGACTTGGTGTGCTCGCCGTAGTCGGCGACGTTCGCGCCGGTCTCGATCACGGCTTCGACTTCGGCGACATCGCCGGACACGGGAACCTGAGTGTCGTGCTGGGCGCGGGATTCAGCAGCAGCGTCACCAGAGCCGGCAGCGTCCTTGGCGCCTGCCTGCTCCTGCTTGCCGGCAGCCTGCTCCTGCTCGCGCCGCTTGCGCTCGGCCTTTCGTTGTGCTCTCGACTTTGCCATGCCCTGGTCCGCTGGACGCGGAGATCCCTAGCGGGTCTCCTTATGTGGGGTGTGGCGTCCGCACCAACGGCAGTACTTGCGCATCTCGATCCGGTCGGGCGAGTTGCGCCTCGACTTGATCGTCTCGTAGTTTCGCCGCTTGCACTCCTCACATGCGAGGGTCACACCTATGCGCTGATCTCCGGCCATTGCTCAACTCCCGTTCAAAGTTTTGGACCTCTTTACGAAAAAAACCTCCGGCCGCGGGGCCTGAGGTGCAGTGAATATAGCGCGCCAGCCTCCGGAGGACAGCCGGGCCGGTGCGCGAGAGGCTTTGCTTTCAGTCAGCCCTTTCCGGAGAGCGACCAGACGAGGCTCGTCAAGGAGCCCACCCGCGCACGAAGCTTGGCCTTCCCTGTGATTGAGAGCTTGGCCGTGACCGGCACACCCTTGCGGACCCCGATCTTCACAGTCTGGGTCCACCTGCCCTTGATCAGTTGCTCGATCACCGCGTTGCCCTTCAAGGGCGGTCTGAACCACGCGGTAGCGGCCTTCGAGGAGACGCGCTCGACGGTGAATGGGAAGGTGAATGCGGTCATCGCCGGCTTGGGTGGTTGTTCGGCAACGGTGAACGGCCAAGTCGCGGTGTTGGGGAAGAGACCAACGTTGCACTGCCGCGTGCAGCCCTCTGGATTGCTCACCGGGTCGTAGGGGACCTGGTCGCGGAGCTTGAAGTAGAGGAACAGATCCGCACCCTTCTGCCAGAGCATTCGCATCGCGCGTTGAATCGTGTCGGCTTGACTGCGAAGGCTGGGTGCCCCCGGATCGGGGGGATTGCTGCCGGTCCAGAACTCGGTCGCCCAGATCGAGCGACCACCGGACACTGACGGCGTGACTTGGCCGAGTCTCTCGATCGCCCTCAGCAGACGCGTTCCGCGCTCGAAGTTGGAGGGACGGAGATCCGAGTTCGGGTAGTACGGAAGCGCACCGATGTCCCGGTTGGCGGAAGGGATGGCGTTGTGGGCGAAGACGTCGAGTTTCGGTTTGGAAGAGCAGTCGACTTTCACCTGCCCACCGGACTCGCGAACGCAGAACATCTGCCGCATGAAGTCGAGCGGGCCGGTGCGTACCTGAGCGAGATCGGAATCGGTACCCGGTCCCGCCGGTGCGGTCCCCGGTCCGATCACTACCGCGCCGGGTTGAGCAGCGTGCACTGCGTCGTAGAAGGCGTTGAGCATCGAGCGGTAATGACCTGCCACGAAGGGCGAACCGTCGGGGTTGAGCTGGGGGTTCATGAAGCTGAACAGGTTGGCTTCGTTCCAAGCCTGGAGGTATCTGACTCGCGGGAGAGGCGACCCTGATCCTGGCGGGGTGTACGAACCCGAGTAGCGGGTTGCGACCGCGGCACCGAAAGCTGCGAATGCGGAGGCGCTCGGCTTCCAGGTGCCCTTCCCTGCGCACTCAGGGGGAATCTGGCCCTCGGCACACTCGAGGGGAGGTCTGCCCACTCCCTCGGCGAACTCCGGCGCTCCCCAGATGGTGAGCAGGACCTGCATCCCTCGTTGGTTGGCGGCGCGCACCGCCGCGTCGTAAGCGGAGAAGTCGTAGTTCGGATCCGCGGGGCTGCTCGGTGCGGTGGGAGCGACCGACTCGTCCACCAGGGCATTCCTCCAGATCAGATCGAGGCGGATCAACCCCGTCCCGCCCTCGTCCGCGCGATCGAGCCAGAAGGCGCGCTGTGGCTCGGGAGTGTCCAGGTCCATGAATTCCGCGTTGTCGTAGAGCGCGAGTTGGTAGAGCGGGCGATCGGCTGCCGCCGCCGATCCGGGAGGAACCGAAGACCAGATTCCCAAGATCAGGAAGAGCGCCGCGAAGACAAGCGTCAAGTACCGGAGCGAAACCGCAGACGTCTTGGTCCGGGTCATTGCCCGGCGCGGGGTACTCGCGGTGCCTTGGCCTTGGGCTGGTCGTACCGTTTGGCGATCACAGTGGCCAAGAGGACGAGCAACATCAAACTCGGCAGGAGCCAGCCCATGCCACCCAGTGCCGCGGAGAGGAACGACGAGTCACCGGAGGGAGGGTCCAGACTCACTGCGACCGCAGCGGGAGCCCTCGGGGCCGGGTCGGCTTGCTTCCGATCGGCCTTGCCTTTGTCCTTCTTGCCGCTGCTCTCCCCGCCGGTCGGAGCCGAGTATGCGCTCCCGTAGTCGTAGGAGCTCCCTGAATCCGAGCCCGACCCAGAGTCGACCGATGGTGATGGCTTGTCCGAACCACCGGGGGTGGGCTCGGGACGCGGTTCGGGTACGGGGGGCGGTGGCTCCTCGTACTCGTCGATCACATCGGCTCGGGCGTTACTGATCGATCCGGGCACCATCCCTGAGAGACTCAAAGCGCAAGATCCGAGCAGCGCCACCAGACAGGTGGCTGAAACCAGGATGAAGGCGGGAACGGAGGCGGGTTTTCGGAGTGTCTGTTCCAAGGGCGAGAGAGCAGGCTGTCACGCCTGCGTCCTGCTGATTAGGTTAGGTGATGACTATGACCCCCAAGGCTGAAGAAAGTTTCGGAAGGACAGGCCGGACGCGATCGAGAGCCGGCACTGCCGCGTTGCTGACCGGTGTGACCGCAGCAACCGGGCTGTTCTATCTCGCCATGCGAGGCGGCGGCTACGAACTGACAGCCAGAGCAGAGGTCGGCCTGCTGGCGTGGTGGGCGGTCGCCGTGTTGGGTGTACTGGGCGTGGTTCCCGTCGGAAAACCGGGACGATCGGCTTTCGTCATGCTCGGCGCGATGGCGGCCCTCGCCGCGTGGACGGCAATCGCGATCATTTGGTCGCCGAGTGCCGAGCGCGGGATGGTCGAGGTCGAACGAGTGCTGACTCTCGGGGGGATCCTCGCGCTGGCGTTGCTGGCCACCCCGCCCCGACATGCGAAAGCGCTGCTCTGGGGGGTAGCCGCGGCGATCGTCGCGGTGGCCGCGATCGGGATCCTCTCCCAACTGCGAAAGGGTTGGTTTCCCGACTACGGGACGGCCGAGGATCTCGGCGGGCAGGTCCTCGTGAGGCTCAGCTACCCGCTTCGCAACTGGAACGGCTTGGCCGAGATGTTCGCCATGGGGGGTGCGCTGTTGACTGGACTCGGTGCGGTTTCCCGCAAGCCGCGATGGGCTGCCCTCGCCTGTGCCGTACTGCCCGTGCTGGTGCTGGCCTCGTATCTGACCCTCTCACGCACCGGCATCGGTTGCGCGCTGGTGGCGCTGCTCGTGGTGATCGCACTGCATCCACTGAGGAGGCAGGTCGCGGTGATCACCACGATCGGCTTGATCACGGGAACGCTCGCAGTCGGCGTCGTGGCGGCGATACCCGGTGCGAGCGAAGGGGGAGCGAGCGGAGTGGAGGCTGCTTCGATCATCGTCGTGCTGCTCCTGTGCTGCCTGCTTTCGGCGTGGTTGCTGACGGCGCTCGGTCGCTACGGGGCGCTGTCCTGGATACAACGCCTCGGCAGCGGGCTCGATCTCGGCACGGTGAAGATCCTCAAAGCCGCAGCAGTGATTGGCACAGCAGCTCTGGTGCTGTTCGCGATCCCGAGCCTGCTGAACGGCTGGAGCGAGTTCAAGAAGCCCGATACCCCCGGTGCCAGCGCTGATCGCTACACCAGCGCCACCGGCAGCGGGCGCTACCAGTGGTGGAGTCTGGCGGTGGAAGCCGGTGCGGAGAGCCCGCTGACCGGCGCGGGGCCCGGGACCTTCGAGTTCGTCTGGGCCGAGGACGGAACCATCCCTGGCTATGTCAGAGACGCCCACTCGCTCTACCTGGAGTCGTTCGGTGAGCTCGGAGTGATCGGCCTGCTGCTCGCCCTGACCCTCGTCGCCACTCCCCTGATCCGCTCGGTGCGCGGATCGTTCGGTGGATCCGGGAGGATCGAGCGCGGGGCCTTCGCCGCAAGTGCAGGTGCGATGGCGGCATTCGCATTGGCAGCGGGATTCGACTGGGCCTGGGAGACCACCGCGCTGACCGCGGCGTTCATGCTGGTGGCGGCGGGGACACTGCGACTCGGAGGGTCCGAGGAAACGGCGGAATCCACCCCTAGGGGGCGTGGCATCGCCGGGAGGGTCGCGCTCGCCGCCTCTGGTCTTGTTGCCGTGGTGGTGATCTCGATCCCTCTCAACATGCAGAGAGCGCTCGATCGAAGCGCATCGGAACTGAGTGCAGGGAATCTGCAAGCCGCGCTCGACGAGGCAGGCGAAGCCGGCAGGATCGAGCCCTTCGCCGCCTCGCCGCTGATCGCGCAGACGGTCGTCTACGAAAGCGCGGGTGATTACCGGGCCGCACTCGACACCGCGCGAGAGGCAGTGCGGCGCGAGTCGACCAACTGGCAGACCTGGTACCTGCTTGCGAGGATCCAGCGCTGGCTCGATGACGACGCGGCGGCGGCCATCTCCTACCAGCGGGCGGTCGATCTGAACCCACGCTCGGAGCGGCTCAGCATGCCATACGAGGAATCGACTCTCAGATAGACCTAGCGAGCACCTCGGCCGCCGAAGACGGCCGAGACCGTGCCGATCAACAGACGCAGATCTTCTCGCAGCGACCAAGAGGTGACGTAGGCATAGTCCAGCCTCAGCATGTCCTCGTGCGGGATGTCGCTGCGGCCGTAGACCTGCCACGGGCCGGTCAAGCCCGGGCGCATCTCGGAGCGCGCGTAGAAGCGGCCTTTCACAAGTTTGGCCTCATCGAGGGGGAGCGGTCTCGGGCCGACGATGCTCATCTCTCCACGCAGGACGTTCCAGAGCTGAGGGAGTTCGTCGATCGACCAGCGCCGCAAATACCTCCCGAGAGGCGTTATCCGCGGATCGTCGGAACGCTTGACGAGGATCCGATCGTTTCCGCCAGCGAGTTCCCTGTGGCCAGCTTCGGCGCCCTCGGACATGGTCCTGAACTTCAGCATCTCGAAGTGTCCCTCCGCACTGCCTTCTCGCAACTGACGGAAGATCGCCGGGCCGGGCGATCCCAGCCTCACGGCCAGACCGACGGCGATCAGCAGAGGCGAAGCAACGAGCAACAGGACGAGCGCTGAGACCACATCCAAGCCACGCTTGATGGCGAGGGCCACGGAGTTGCTGCGGCCAAGCCTCAGCGAGACGATCGGTTGGCCCTCGAGTCGGTAGATCGACTCGACCGGAATCAGGGTGTCTGGACCGCCCGCGACCGAATCGAGGGCGATGCCTCTGGCCGACGCCGCATCGATCAGTCCCAGCTGGGCCTCCGAGTCGAGACCGCGTGAGGCGACGATGACACGGCCTGCCCCGGTGGCCGAGACTGCCTGATCGAGCAGGTCCATCCAGTCGCGCTCCCCTGCCGCCCGCTCGAAATGGATCGATTCCTGCTCCCGCCCGTCGTGGATCGGCGTGAGTTCATCGGCTCCGCTGCCAAGCGAGAGCACTCCCGCCGGGACGAGGCCGGTCGACTGCTGCCGATCCAGCCGACGGAGAATCAGGCCGGCCTCTTCCGCCTCCCCGAAGACCAGCACACGCTGGTCGAGCGCGCCACTTCGGCGGAGCAGGAGCCGCCCGATTCCCCTCGCCAACAAGACGAGCACCACTGCGGCGATCCAGAGGACCGCCGGGGCGCGGATCTCCGTGATCCCCGAGAAGAGCGCAGAACCGACGAGCACGATGAGCCAGACCCAGGCCGTACTGATCAGGAAAACGGGGCCGATCTCGTCCGCCAGCGAGAAGTCGACCCGACGCGCCGGTAAGGCATAGAGACCTGCCGCTTGGGCCGCGGCGAACCATGCCGGCAGGAGGATGAGGAAAGGGACCAGCTGTTTGACCGGGATGAGATCGCGGTCGGAGAAGAGGTTGACCAGTACCTCGCAACCGAAGGCGAGGCACAAGGCGAGCAGATCGCAGACGGCGAGCGCCAGGAATATACGCCGGCTCTCCCTCACCGGACCTGGTCCTCCGATGCCCTGCCGATCAATCTGGGTGGCTGTCTGAAGATCGCGAACACGAATCGCGGGATTATCGACAGGTAGCGCCTCCACAACCTGCGCGGCTCCTGGATCAGACGGTAGAGCCAGTGGAGTCCGAGCCTCCCGATCCAACCGGGGGCATCGCTCCTCAGTCCAGCGTGGATGTCGAACGCCGCGCCGACGCCGATCAGGACGACCGACCCGCCGAGCTCCGGCAGATGGTTCGCCATCCAGAGTTCCTGCTTGGGCGTGGAGATGCCGATGAATACGACCCGGGCCCCGCTGCTGGAGATCAGTTCGAGCACATCACGATCCTCGCGCTCACCGGCTTCTCGCATCGGCGGACTGTGGGTTCCGGCTACCTCCAGCCCGCCGAATCGTTCGGTCATACGATCGGCGAGCAGATCAGCCACATCAGGCTGACCGCCATAGAAGAAGACCGGCCAACCGCGTCGAGCGGCGCGTTCACACACCGCCAACATCAAGTCGGGGCCGTAGACCCGCTCGATCTCTGCGGATCCGGCGCGTTTGCCAGCCCAGACCATCGGCATCCCGTCGGGTAGATCCATCCCCGCACCCTGAAGGGCTCGATCGACGGCCTCGTCTGCCTGAGCCTCCATCACGCCGTGGACTCCGGTCAGACAGAGGTAGCTTCGCTGACCGCCGTCGAGCCAGTTGCCGATCGCCTCCAGCGTGCGAGCCTGATCCACACAGGCGATCTCTACCCCGAGCACATCGACTCTCTCCCAGGCAGGTGCCTGCTCTCCCCCGATCCGATTCGGCCCTATGGTTCTCTCTTCCATGGCCACGGATACAAGCAGGGATAAGCAGCAGACGGATGGCGGTGGAACCGCGCTCGTCGCTGGTGCGGGAGGTTTCATCGGGGGCTACCTCACACGCACCCTGGGAGATCTCGGGTGGAACGTCAGGGCGGTCGACTCGAAACCGATCGGGGACTGGCACCAGATCGACCAGCGGGCAGACAGTCGGGTCCTCGACCTGTCGCTCCTCGCGAGCTGCAGAGAAGCCACCGATGGCGTGAGCCGCGTCTACGACCTGGCGGCGGACATGGGAGGGATCGGATTCATCGAGAACTACAAAGCCGACTGCATGCTCTCGGTACTGATCGGTAGCCACCTCCTGCTGGCGTCCCGCGACGCCGGGGTGGAGAGATTCTTCTTCTCGTCATCCGCTTGTGTCTACGCAGCCGACCGCCAGACCGCTCCCGACGCAACCGCGCTCGTCGAAGCCGACGCGTACCCGGCGATGCCAGAAGACGGCTACGGCTGGGAGAAGCTCTTCATCGAGCGGATGTGTCGCCACTTCAGCGAGGATTTCGAACTGGAGACGCGAGTGGCGCGGTACCACAACGTCTACGGGCCCCACGGCTCATTCGAAGGGGGCCGCGAGAAGGCCCCGGCAGCAATCTGCCGCAAGGTGGCACAGGCGGTGATCGACGGGACCGACACGATCGAGATCTGGGGAGACGGCGAGCAGTCGCGGAGCTTCATGTACATCGACGACTGCATCGAGGGAACCCTGCGGATAATGGACGGTGACTCGCGCGAACCGGTCAACCTCGGAAGCGCCGAGCTGGTGACGATCAACCAGTTAGTCGGTCTGGTCGAGGAGATAGCCGGTGTGAGTCTGGAGCGTGAGTACCTGACCGATGCCCCCCAGGGCGTGCGCGGCCGAAACAGCGACAACACGATGATCTCCGAGATCTATGGCTGGGAGCCGTCGATCTCGCTGCGCGACGGAATGGAGAAGACCTACCGCTGGGTCTACGACGAGGTGACCAACTCCTCCTCGTCCGGTGCAAAACCGAGCACCCATTCATAGGTCTCGACAGCCCGAGGGGTATCCGGGTGGCTGCGAATAGCCCTCCCGAGATCGTCGAGGCTCTCGGAGGAGGAATCCTCATAGGTAGCGCGCGAAGCCACCCCTCGGGAGATCCTCATCTCCCGTGCCCGTCGGGAGATCTCCTCACTCGACGACACGGGGATCGCGAGGTCGGTGCCGAACCTGGCGTTGATGGCGCGCACGGTGAAGGATGGGTCGGCGACTACGCGATCGAACGGGCAGACCACCACGCCTCCTTCCTCGATAAGTGTGGAGAGCCGGCGGTGGTAGTCGGCCCAGAGCGGGACGAAGTGACGAGCCGCTGCCTGACCGCCATCGAAGACCGCCAGGGACTCGACAGCATCCCGAGGATCACGGATCACCAGCGCGGTCGGGATCCCCAACTGCGCAGCCCGCAACACCTGCCCCTCCATATGGGTGTGATGCCCGCCGACCAGCCCGGGATTCCCATCCAAGACCGCGCAGTAAGCGAAGGTATTGGCCGAGAAGGGAAACCCCTCGACGCAGAAGTCGGACGACCGGGACACGATCTCGTCCGAGCGGAACGACTTCCATGCCTTGAGTATCGGAAGAGCCCTAGGTCGACGACCGAGGTAGCGCCGGAGCAGGCGCGTCCGATCCACCCGCGGAGCAATCTGGAGATCGGACAGCAGGGATTTCGACGGCTGTCGACTGCCAATCACAGGCAGCTGATCACCTCTCGGTGGTCTTCAAC
The DNA here is from genome assembly GCA_903901855.1 of uncultured bacterium. Classification (GTDB taxonomy): domain Bacteria; phylum Actinomycetota; class Thermoleophilia; order Solirubrobacterales; family 70-9; genus CAIUSP01. Next base: position 11,816 of record CAIUSP010000073.1, read on the forward strand.
CAGATACTCGAGGGGAAGTTCCCGGTCGAAGGATCAGGAGCGATTCCCCGCTCCAATCGGCCCGGTACGAAATCCGGGATGAGCCCGACCAGCCGCTCGGGATCGGATTGGTGCATCGCGGAAAGCGAGCCGAGGACCTCGAGGCGCGGATTGCCAATCAGCAAGGCAGTCAACAGAGCAGTCTCCTGGAAGTCCCAGAAGTCGCTCAACACTTCCGGACGGTAGGCGTAGGGCAGGAAGACGTCATGAACATGGATGTAGACGCCCGGGGCCAATGCCGGTATCCCCTCGAGGTAGATCCTCACCAGCTCAGATCCGGCCTTGAGGTTGTGACTCGAGTCGATGAAGAGGATGTCACCTGGCTCGAGAAACTCGAAAGCCTCCACCGGCAGGAGTTGACCGTGTTCGGGTGTCACCTCGACCTGCTCCAGACGAAGCAGCGGATCAGCTGCGAACGGGTCCACGCACCTGATTCGGCACGGCCCTCTGCCCTCCTCGAGATTCAGCGCCGCCGCGTCCGACATCACCGCGGTGGAGGCTCCCGATCCCAGCTCGAGGACCTTTCCGGGCGCCAGAGATCGAACCATGCAGTGGAGGACCTCGGCTTCGATCGGTCCAAACCTGAAACTGATCCCGCGCTGTTCGACGCTCTCCACCAGAGAGGCGGCATCGACCTCCCCGATGTAGTCACGGATCGATTCCTCCAGCCAGGTGAACTGGCCCTCTGAATCCCAGTCGATGCTCCCGAGATCGATCTCTCGCCGCCACATCTCGGGGTTCTCCTCGAGCCACCGACGGCTCTGCAGGGGGGAGTAGTAGGTCACCGGTGTAAGGCTCAGCCTGACCTTGCCGAGATCGCCGGCAGGAACGGCGACCCGGTCCAGCAGGCGATTCACTGCGAACAGGAGTTGCTTGATCAGGCCAGACAAGCCAGAACTCGACGAGCCGCTGACCGCGGTCCTCGCCGCGCGATCTGTCGAGGAGCGACGGTTCACGATCGGCCGACCGCGATCAGCGACTTGGTCGAGGGGCCAACACGCTCGCGCAGGATCTCCGCCTTCGGGAACAGACTCGAGAGATCGTTCGAAGTGAGCAGGGTTATTTCATCGTAGGGCTCGTTTCTCACTGCGAGCGGCCAGACTTTCCGCTGAAGTGTGCGGGGAAGGAACTGGTAGCCGGGAAGCAGCACGTGCGGCTCGACCGGAAACCACTTGTTGGGGGTCTGGACGAAGAACCGCGCCGCGACTCGCTGGATCTCGCTCGAGAACCTCTGCCAATCGGTCGGCAGGAGATGCTCGATCACCGAGTTCGAAAACGCGATGTCGAACTCACCGTCTGCGAAGGGAAGAGCGAGAGCATCCCCCTGTCGGTAGTAGCGATTCGGACCGTCATAGCCCGGGAGCGAGGGATCACGATCGATCCCGACCACCTCGATGCCTGGGTCGAGATCGTTCAACCAGCCTGCGCGACCGCAACCGACATCCAGGATCCGCTCCCCCGGCCGAGGCTCCATCTGCTCGACGAACAGCCTCAGGCGCTTCTTCCTGGCTCTCACCGAAAGCGCCGAAGCCGTCCGTGCCCGAAGCCCCGGCCGGTCGTAGGTGGGAGGCGAGCTCAATTGACCTCCCAGCAGTCACCGCGTCGGTACCACTCGACCAGCGATTGCCGGTCGACTGCGAACTCACCCCCGAGCTGCTTTCGCCAGTCCTTGGCGATTTGATTGATGCCTGACAGGTGGATGTCGTCGAGGACGAAGGCGCAGCGCTCGGCGAGACGCGGCCCCAGACAAGGCAGCGCCCCCCATCGCGACCATGCGGTCTCGGCCGGGCCGTCGACGATCGCGAGCTCGACCGATCGATCGGGAACGGCCACGCCAGCCATGTCGTACCAGCGCAGTGGCGCTGGCGGAGTAATCTCGCCCTGATGATCGACGAGAGGCGCATGGATCAACTCGATGCTTGCGGGACCCGGATCTCCGACCATCCGTTCGACCGTCTCGAGCCAGTCGGCGTCCTGATCGACCGATCGGATCTGGAGGGGAAGGTCGAGATTGCGCGCAAGCGCCACCAGGATCGCAGTCATCACGCCTGATCCGAACTCGAGGATGTTCTCTCTGCGATTGATCACCACCTCGTTGCAGACCTGGCGAGCTAGATCAGGGTTTACCGAGTAGATGCTCCAGGGCAGGTACCGGTCGCCGATCAGCGGCTGGAGAGCAGACATCGAGTAGGCGGCGCCTGAGCGGCCGATGCGCCAATCGCGGATCGACAGTCGCGCGGTCCTCGGCAAGGTCGACAGGTTGGTTCGGATTCGCTCGAAAGAACTCATCTTGCGAGCCTAGGCCTTCACCGCCTTTGCTGAATAGTGGAGGCGCTCTTGGTCGGGCCAGTACGTACCGAGTTCGAAGTCGAGCGATACCGGTCTGAACGGGATCATCGCATCGCCTGTGTAGGGAGTGAGTTCGGAGAAATAGAAGTGATCGCGATCGAGGAGAAAATCCACGCGGAGCGCGTCGAATCCTTCAGCCAGAGACTCTGCGAACCGTCCCGCCTGCTGCAGGCAGGTCGGCTTCGGGATCTCGCCAGGGTCGGAGTTGTCGAGCTGGGAACCGATCATCTCCCAGGTAGGGGAAAAGAGCACCACCAGGTGTTGATGGCCCCGACCCTGATCGAGTTGCCAGAGCGCCACCTTTCCATCGAAGACGTAGCACTTGAGGTCAGGCGGAACCACCTCTCCGCTACCCACGAATCTCTCTACGAGATAGCAGCGCTCGGCCTTGGTGTACCCCCAGGGCCAGCGCCACGCCGAAGGGCCAAATGGCATGTCCAGCCAACCAACTGTTTGTTCCGTCAGCCGAGTTACCGAATCGAGATCGAGTTGTCCGCGCCCTTGGTGAGTCAACCCACTGGCGTTGTTCGGCTTCAGGATCCATCTCTCAGGCAGCTCGAGCCGAGTGAGTTCCCGCAAATCATCTCCTGCCCAGATCAGCTCGGTAACAGGCAGCCGCGGGCAGCGTTGGAGTGCGAAACGTCTGGCCGCAAGCTTGTCGCAACACATGGCGATCTCGGGCCGACGATCGAAGAGGATCCGCCAGAGAACACGTTCGTTGAAGCTTCTGGGTGGGCTCAGCCGGGGCCAGCGGTGGTGGCCGTTGAGAAACCGAAGCCTCCATGCGACACCCGGAGGCAGCCGCCTTCCAAGCGAATGCGAGACGCGCCTCAGGACTGAATTCATCTGCCTGCCACCTCGTCGAGCGAGGGCAGGGTCCAGAAATCTCCCCACTCGCGATCGAAGCGATGGGGCATGAACCTGGTCAGGCCTGAGCCCGAGAAAAGCGTCAGCTCGCCAAACCAGATCTCGCCGTCGGCCTCATAGAGGTCTACCCGGCCGAAGTCGAGATCGCCGGAGATTGCCTCGGCGGCCTCGAAGAGCTTCGCCTTCATCTCCGGCAGCTCGACTTCGCCGATCCTCTGCTTGTTGTCGCGCACCGACAAGATCTTCCAATCCCGGTCGAGATAAGCGCGATGAGGGTCGCTGTAGCGATCGGAGCAGACCAGGATCACTTCTACGCGTCCGTGGAAGACGAAGAACTTGATGTCGGCGGGATGCCCCGACCCTGTGCCAACGAACTCCTCCACCAGCAGACCGTGCTCGGCTGCTGCCTCGCACCAGTACTGTCGAGTTCCGGCGCGGGCATTCGGTTGGTAGGGCAGATCGACCCACCCCTCTGTCTCGATCGCAAGTTCCTGAGCACGCTGCTCGCTCACCTTTCCCTCACCGAAAATCACCCTGTGGGTCGAGTTGTTCGGTTTCAGTACCCAGCGCTCAGGCAAATCGAGTCCGACCAGATCAGCAACATCCCTCCCCTTCCAGATCGTTTCGGGCACCCGTATCCAGGGGCATCGCTCGAGCGCCATCTGCTTGGAGGCATGTTTGTCGGAGGCGGTGACGAAGATCGGTCGCCGGTCGTAGAGGGTCCGCCAGATCACCTTCTCGTTGAAGTCCCTGGGTTGATCGAGGTTGGGCCAGCGGCGATGATGGAGCAGGTAGCGAAGCTGCCAGACAAGCCTGTCAGGGAGTCGCTTTCCGATCTGCCGTTCTAATGGGATGAAGGGATCTCGCATGCCTCAGGCGACCGCAATCTCCACGGCCTTCTTCAAATCGTCTACCCAGATATCGGGCTTGAAGTCCTCCACGCGTTCCCTGCCTGCAGCTGCCAGACGCAAGCGGAGAGCCTCGTCTCCGGCCAACCTCTCCATCGCCTGCGCGAGAGCAGCCGCATCCCCCTCTGGCACAACCAATGCGGTTTCTCCGTCGGTCGCGAGTCCGCCAAGGGCGGCGCCAACAGAGTCGCTCGAGACCACCGCCAACCCTTGACACATCGCCTCGGCGACCACGATCCCCCACGGCTCCTTGAATGTGCGTGTGGTGATGGAGGGGACCACCAGCACATCGCTGGCCGCATAGACCTCGCGCATTTGCTCACGCGCGACCGAATGTTGAACACTGATACCCGCCGGATACCCACCATCAGGACTCCAGGTGCCATCGCCGATCATCCGAAGGGTCGCCCCTTGGTCGGCGAGCCCGCTGCGCCTCCAAGCATCCAGCAAGATGTGCGGACCCTTTTCGATCTCTTGCCTGCCGGCGAAGAGGAATTTCAGACCGTCACCTCGGCTCATCGACACCGGCGTCGTCCAGAAATCGAGATCGACCGGGTCCATCGAGGTCACCACGGTCTCAGCTCCCAGCGAGGCGGCGAGCCTCGACTGCGGCTCCCCGTAAGAGAGCACCGCGCTCGACCATCTGAACACCCGGCGGAGAATCCGCCTGCCCACCCGCCAGCGCAGAGTTCCGGGAACCTCCTGAAGACCCACCCAGACGATCAGCGGCAAACCCGCCCTGTGAGTGGAGAACGCCGCAAGGGAAAACGATGTGGGTCCCTGCGTCTCGATCATCACCGCGCCGTAACGGCCCGAGCGAATCAGCTTCGGTATCTCCCAAGTCGTGGCATCGACCTGGGGAACTGAATCGGGAAGTCGGGCGAGACCCCCTCCGTGAGGGACGTCGTTTGCGAGGTCCACCACCTCGATCGAGATCTCCGCAGCCAATCGCTCGATCGCCGCAACCCGATTGGGCAGAACCTGTGCGAGCAGGATCAGTAGGGGTTTCTCAGTCGTAGTCGTCACCGGGGTGTCAGGGTAACCCGGCTTCACGCACAACCTTGGTGTGCTGGCTAAGCGATCAGTGATCGCGCGGGAAGAGTCGCGGCGCTGCGGCGTGAAAGCCGCTCCAAAGGGCGAGACACCAGCCGGCATCACTTCGCCGACCGAAGTCTGCCCCGGAACCTTCAGACAACTACTTGCTGGGGTCCGGGACGATCCGGATGTACGGCTTGGGTTCCTCCCACTCGCCGAAGATCTCCTTGGCCTGATCGTTGTCGACCGAGCCGGCGATGACCACGTCCTCGCCCTTCTTCCAGTTGGCGGGTGTGGCGACCTTGTGGTCGGCGGTCAGCTGGAGCGAATCGATCACCCTCAGGACCTCGTCGAAGTTCCTGCCGGTGGTCATCGGGTAGACGAGGATCAGCTTGATCTTCTTGTCCGGACCGATCACGAAGACGTTGCGAACGGTCTGGTTGTCCGCCGGGGTCCGGTCAGCCGGATCGCCTTCCACCTCGGCCGGAAGCATTCCGTACGCCTTCGAGATCGCGAAGTCGGCGTCGGATATCAGCGGGTAGTTGGGGGCCGTGCCCTGGGTTTCCTCGATGTCCTTGGACCATTCGGCGTGCTTGTCGAGCGGATCGACCGAGAGGCCGACGATCTTGACGTTGCGCTCATCGAACTGAGGCTTGGCGCTGGCCATGTAGCCGAGTTCGGTGGTGCAGATCGGGGTGAAGTCTTTCGGGTGGGAGAAGAGCACCGCCCACGAGTCACCGATCCAGTCGTGGAAGTTGATCTTTCCTTCTGTCGTCTCCGCCTCGAAATCGGGGGCGGTCTCGCCGAGCTGCAAGGTCATCTGAATCTCCTTTAGTCGATCTGGATTAAGGGTTATAGCGAACCCGAGCCGGATTGGCTACCTCGAAGTGACGGCGGGCGTGAGCTCAGAGCCCGGGACCGGATTTGAACCGGTGACCCCTTCCTTACCATGGAAGTGCTCTACCAACTGAGCTACCCGGGCGCAGAGTGGAGCGTAGCGACTAGAGGCCCCTCGCCCAAGCGACCTGCTCCTCCAGACCCTCCTGCAGATCAACCTTCGGCTTCCAGCCAAGCAGCTCCTCGGCTTGGGAGATATCGGCGATGGTCGCGGCTGGATCAGCCGGATGAGCATCACGTCGATCGACCGCCACCTCGTGACCGGCGATGCCGGAGATCAGATCGACCAGTTCGCTCACCGCATGTGAATCCGGCGAGCCGATGTTCAGCACCGTGCCCGGGGCGAGATCGGTGTCGAGCGCAGTGAGGATCGAAGCGACCGCATCGCCCACGTGCACCCAGGCGCGGCGCTGGGTGCCGTCGCCGAGCAGCGGCAGTGGAGGACCTCCGGTCGCCGCCTCGATGGCCCGGGCACAGAGCATGTCCGGCCTCTGCCGCGTTCCGTAAACGGTGAAAAATCTCAGGCAGGCGACAGGAACTCCCCCTGCGGCTGCGTCGTCCGCCACTTGCTCCATCTCGGCCTTGCTCTGCCCGTAGGGCGCTATCGGCTCGAGAGGATCGAGCTCGGTCGAGGGAGAGCCATCTTCGCGAGCGCCGCCGTAGACGGCGGAACTCGATGCGAGCAGGATCGACCCGACCCCAGCGCCGTGAGCGGCGACGAGCAGCCGTCGCGGAAGATCGACGTTCAACCGCTCGTACTCCGGCAGGTCGGACTCGCCCCCTCGGGCATCGGTGAAGGCTGCCAGGTGGACCAGGGCATCGGCGCCCTCGAGCAGATCGACCAGATCGAGCTCCGTTAGGTCGGCCTCGATCAGCTCGAACCCGTCGCTGTCGATTGCCGAGGCGAGGTTTCGCTCCTTGATCGAGCGGGAGTAGTTGGGCGCAAACGAATCAACACCGACTACCGTGTCGCCGCGTTCGAGAAGCGCATCGGTCAGGTGCGAGCCGATGAAGCCGGCTGCACCTGTCACTACTACCTTCACTTCTCAAGACCCCGCTGGGAAGAGATCCAGCCGCTGCCCGTTCATCGAGGAGGCCGCTTCAGAGCAGAGGTAGACGATCGAATCCGCGATCTGCTCGGTCGAGGTGAAGGTGGAGAAGTCCTTGTCGGGCTCATCGGCTCGCATCTGAGCGGTGACTATCGCGTTGACCACGAGGATGTTCGATGTCGCTCTGGTATCGGTGAGCGAATCAGCGAGCGACAGCGTCCAAGCCTCTGCCGCTGCCTTTGCCGAGGCGTATGCGGCGCTGGTCGCATTGGGCTTCTGGGCAACCGATGAGGAGACCAGCACGAACCGCCCTTGGGGCGAGTTCGAGAGCGACGAGTAGAAAGCACGAGAGGTGTGCTGAACGGTGCGCACCAGCAGGTCGTGCAGGAACTCGTAATCGGCCAGGTCGAAACTCTCGATCGGCTCGCCTCCACGCCAGCCGCCGACCAGATGGATCAACCCGTCGCAGTGCCCGAACTGCCCGCTGACTGCCTGCGCCCAGCCAGCAGCTGCAGCCGGATCGAGCAGATCCACCTCGTAGGGCTGCAGGCGGTCTTCGCCGAGTTCGAGTGAATCCACCACGCCGTGTGCGCTCTCGAGGCTCCGGTCGGCAAGGGAGAGAGATGCGCCAGCCGAGGCGAGTCGCTCGCAGACCGCTGGTCCCAAACCACCTGCCGCTCCAGCGACGGCGTAAACCCTTCCATCGAGCGTGTGCTCTCCCATTGCTGGAAAGATAGGTGGCATGAGCGATCACCTGCTTCTCAGTTGCCCCGACAGGCCTGGCATCGTTGCCGCGGTCACCGGATTCCTCGCTGCTCGCGAATTCAACATCGTCGAACTCGACCAGTACTCCGAGTCAGGGGAGTTGGTGATGCGGGTTGCCTTCGACCACGAAGGCTCACACGAGCACATCGAGGATGCGTTCGCAGAAGAGGTCGGAAAGCCACTCGATGCCAAATGGCGGATCGAGCACGCCGATCGTATGCGGAAGGTCGTGCTGATGGCATCGCGTGAGGACCACTGCCTGCACGACATCCTCTCCCGGGCTTCGCGCAAGGAGATCCTCGCCGAGGTGACCGCGGTGATCTCCAACCATCCCGATGCGGCGGCGCTCGCAGAGAGCCATCAGGTCCCCTTTCACCACCTAGCGGTTGGCAAGGAGACGAAGGCCTCGGCCGAAAAGGCAGCACTCGATCTGATGCGCGCCGACCCACCCGAGCTGGTGATCCTCGCTCGCTACATGCAGATCCTCTCGCCGGAGTTCCTCGCTGGCATCGAAGAGATCGGCGCCGCAGTGATCAACATCCACCACAGCTTCCTGCCTGCCTTCGCCGGCGGTGATCCGTACCGCCGGGCTTACGAGCGTGGCGTGAAGATGATCGGGGCGACCGCCCACTACGTGACAGAGGAACTCGACGCAGGACCGATCATCGATCAGGGAACGGCGGCGGTAACCCACAGGGATGCGGTCGAGGACCTGGTCGCGATCGGGCGAGATCTCGAGCGGGTGGTATTGGCTCGGGCGGTGGGAGCCCACCTCGCCGACCGCGTGTTCACGATCGGTGGCCGGACGATCGTCTTCTGAAACGGGACTGCATGGGGGAGGAAGGATTCGAACCTTCGTAGGCAGAGCCAACGGGTTTACAGCCCGTCCCCTTTAACCACTCGGGCACTCCCCCAGAGGATGCGTGGATTCTAGGTAGGTCTGCAGTTCGGCGCAAAGAGACTCAGGTCACCGCAACCCGGGCGATCGTGCTGATCGACTGGTAGTAGAGATCGCGATCGAACCCCGGTGCGGGAAAGAGGAACGCCTGCGAGGGAGAAGGCACCGCGGCCCGGGCTTTCTCCTCACCGGTGTCGAGGTCGAGCACCACCACCTGATCGGAGCCGAGGAAGCCAGAGTTACGCCGGACGAACGAGGACTTGCCGAGCAGATCGATCGAGGGTCTGAGAGCGCGGCGGACAGGCTTGCGCCTGAGGAACGCAAGATCTCGGAAGTCCTGCACCACCAACTCGCGCGTGTCGGGGAAGAGGATCAGGTGGCCAGCGTGCGCCAATCCGTCGCGCCTCCATTGCGGGAGCAGCTCGTCGCCTTCCAACTTCCAGCCGCCGACGACGGCGTTGCCGGCGTCGTAGGCGATGACGAGCTCCTCCACGGGGTCGTATGCCGGAGGGTTCGACTCGGTTCCAAAGGGCAGACCGCTGATCTCGAGCGATCTGGTCGTCCCGTCGTCGAGCCGCGACCACCACAGCCGCACCGGATCGGCTCGGTCGCCCGATCCGAGCATCGAACGGTCGACGTGGTTCTGGCCCTGATCCATCCAGAAGACGTGCTCAGGGGTGATCACCGGATCCCAGCCGAACGAACGCTCGGGTTCCGGCCCGTAGGAGGGTCGCCATTCGTCGTCGAGAGTGAGTGTTCCCGCGTCACGATCGAAGACGATCCGGAAGACCTTGGTGGTCCCGATCGCGATCACCGTCTTTCCGTCACCCGCGAGCCTCGCGATCGACGGCTCGGGAAGGGGCAGCGAGGGTGCGAGCGACTCGAGGGTTTCGGGATCGAGCACCTCGACTGTCGAGGGGGCGAGCCCTGCAGGTGCGTCGCAGTCCTTGGTGATCAATTCGCCGGAGTCGAGCAGGACGAAAGAGTTGTAGGGACGGTCCACCGGAAGTTCCCGGCGGGCCTTGACGGTCAGCCCCGGATCTAGGCGATAGGCCCATCGACCCAGCACCGCATACAGATCGCCGTTGGCATGAGCAGCCACCCCACCCGGCCAGTAGCGACCACACTCGAGATCACCGGTGGTAGCTGTGACCTCCAGCGTCTCGGGATCGAGTCGCTCGACCCAGCCCTTGGCTGGTCCCTGCTGCGGCCCACCCCAGGGCATCTCGCGGCGCAGCGCGAACAACTCCCCGTGATCTCGTCGCACCAGCGAATCCGTGGCAAAAGCATCTCTGACCGCAACCGTCTCCAACCTCTCCCCCGGCTCGAGATCGAGACCACTGATCCCCTCGGCGACGCACCAGCGGCGCGGCCCACCGTCCTCGCAGGTCCAGGGTTGGGGCCAGTAGGCACCAGGTTGGCTCACGCGGAGAGGCTAACCGGGCGAGCGGAAGCAGGAGGTGCCGGCGCACTCCTTCAGCTCTTCTGCCTTGGCCCGGAGTTCATCGAGGACCTGCTGGATCGCAGGGTCACTCGATTCGATCAGGTTCTCCAACTCGTACGGGTCGTTCAGCAGGTCGTAGAGCTCCTCCTCTTCGGAGCGGCCCTTGGTCGCGTTGGCTACCCACTTGACGTACTTGTAGCGCTCGGTGCGCACCCCGTAATAAGGCGTATCCCATTCGTAGGGAAAGCCCGGCAGGACGAAGAGGTCTCTCGTGGCCTCGATCGGCACGTATTCGCGAACCGACTCTCCGGTCTTCGCAACCGGGATCAGGGAGGTACCGTCCTGGACGCGACCGGGCGAAGGGTTGACCTTGGTCGCCTGCAATACGGTCGAGGTCAGGTCGGTGTTCGCCACCAGCGCATCTACGGTCTTGTTCTTCGGGATGCCCGGTCCCCGGATGATCAAGGGCACCCTGATGGATTCCTCGTAAGGAACGAACTTGTCTCCGACGATCCTGTGCTCTCCCATCATCCAGCCGTTGTCAGAGGTGAAGATGATCATCGTGTTGTTCAGCTTGCCCGCGTTCTTGAGTGCATCGACGATCCGCTTGACGCCGTCATCCACCGCCTTGAGGGATCCGTACCGGCCCCGGTAGTAGTTATCGAGCATGGTGAGGCTGGGATGGCCGAAGGTTCCGTTCACAGGGATGTCACCCAACCGCGAGGTGAACTTGCTCTGGAAGAAGTCTGGCTTGTCGGAGATGTCGGCCTCGTCGAAACTCGGAGAGTTGCGCGGCGCGGACTTGCCCTGCACCAAGTTGTCGTAGCGAGGCGGAACCCTGGGGTTGATGCCGCGGTATCCGACCTGCTCGGTCACATCCTCGCGGTGCGGAGCGGGCGGCGCATACTGCATGTAGAAGGGTTTGGACGAGCCCTTGGTAGAGCGGACGAAGTTGACCGCCCGATTCGACAACTCATCGACCAGATACTTCTTCCGGGACGTGGTTCCGTAGGTTCCTCCATGCGCATCGTTGAAGGCCCGCGTCGCGAGTATCTGCCCGATCAGGGTGGTCGGGTCGTTGAGATTGTCGAGGTTGGCGAACCGGGTCAATTCCTGTCTCGACACCACACCGGAAAGCCTCATGACCTCGCCGATCCAATCCTTGGATCCGATCTGGTTGGTCTGGTTGTTGTCGCGGATCCTGGTGTTGAGGAAGTCGTACGAAGTCTGATCGACCGTCCCGTGCCAATCACTCCACCCCGGCGGCTTGGTCAAGACACCGTCGTCCCCGTAGCCGTTCAGGTACTTGCCGACATGACTGGTCCGGTAACCGGCCTTCTGGAGCCACGCTGGCAGCAGGTTGCGCTGCTGCTCGGTGGTCAGACCATGGAACCCGGTCGGGTTGAAGTTGCCTCCGATGCCGTGGTTGTGCGCCATCTGCCCGCTCATGAAGCTGGTCCTCGACGGACAGCAGAGCGGAAAGGTCACGAACGAATTCGAGAAGGTCGTGCCCTGCGTCTTCAGCAACCGCCTCGTATTGGGCATCGCGGCCAGCTCGTCGAAGCGCTGATCGTCGGTCATGATCAGGACCACGTTGGGCCTCTTCGAGACGGCGGGCGAGGAGTCAGGGGCGAGAGCCAGCGCCATGGCGCAGCCGGCGAGCAGGACCGCCACCGCAGCGATCACGCGGCGTGAACCCATGGCGAAGCGCATATGACGAGTCTCTCCAGTCCCCGGCATCTCCATCTCAGAGACTACTAACCCGGAAGGGAACCGGTCGTTGCGCTTTTTCGATCCGGCTTCAGGCCCGAGTCCTCGTACAACGCGGCGAGGAGGCCATCGTACTCACCTCTCGACAGATCACCGATCGGATCAGGGGTGTGAGCGATCAGGGTTCCGTAAGGCAACGAAAAGGCGGCCCGCATCGCGAGCAGGCGCCGTTGTTCCTCGGTATCGGCGTGCAGGATCCGGCCGGCGGCGTTCAGCCGCCTGATCTGGCGAGCGCGGCGGGGCGCCACTGCGATCAGCAGCAGGAGAGTCGGAACCAGGAAGGTCGTCCAGCCGAGGAGGCTCGCGAGATGCTCGACAGCTTGCTCACCCTCCCTTCCGAGGTCCACGGCGTTGCCCCCGGTCGCATCGCCGACCCCGCTGAAGGCATCGGAGATTCCACCGCCGACCAGCGGGACTCCCGAAACCGCCTCACCCGCCTGCTCGAATCCGGTCTGGACAGATCCACCGGCGGCCTGCACGCCACGCCCGAGTCCGGCCACATCATCCACTGCATCGTTTACCGCGAGCCCCAACCTCGCAAAGCAGAAGATCAGGAATATCGCCAATACATCGAGGAGCACGGCGGGAATCCTTCGACTCATCACCTCTGGGTAGATCCGCATCCTGCCAAGTATCACCGCGAGTTCGGCCGAATCCACGGAGTCCCCTAGACTTACGCGAAGTCGGACAGAGCAATCGGTCCTCTCGGGCAGGTGACTACCGACACTTCGACATGGAACCAGTAAAGGCGCCCGGCGCTCCAAAATCGGACACCCAGTCCACTGCACCGACCACGGCCGTGAGTCTGTCCCGGGTTGGAGTCTGCGGAGTGGAGAAGGTGATCCGCGTCTCCCTCAACGGCGCCGAGTCGACCTACCACGCCGATTTCGAGTGCGTCGTAGACCTCAACCCGCAGCAGAAGGGCGTTCACATGTCCCGCTTCGAGGAGGTCGTCAACGAGGCCATCGACGACGTCGTCCTCAATAACGCTCTCCGGGCCGAGGAACTGGCCGCCAAGGTCGCCGAGCAGGTGCGCGAACGTCAGGAGGGACTCCGCGCGGAGGTCAAGGTGACTGCTCGGTACCCCGAGACGGTGCCCGCCCCTGCCTCCGGGATCGACACCCAGGAGATCTACACACTCTTCGGAACCGCTGTTGCCTCTGCCGCCGGAACGAGAACGATCACCGGCGTGGAGGCTCAAGGTATGACCGCGTGCCCCTGCGCGCAAGGGATGGTCGAGGAGCGTGCGCGTGAGCGACTCGCCGAGAGCGGCTTCGATGATGCGCAGATCGACAAGATCGTCGAAGACGTACCGATGGCCACCCACAATCAGCGCGGCGTCGGCCAACTCCACATCGGCCTCCCCGAGGGGAACGAGATGGAACTCGACGCACGTGAACTGCTGAGAATCGTGGAGAGCTCGATGTCGAGCGAGATCTACGAACTGATGAAGCGCTCCGACGAGGTGACCGTGGTCGAGAAGGCACACCGCAACCCACGCTTCGTCGAGGACTGTGTGCGAGAGATGGTCCGTGCGCTGCTCGAGGCGCACCCCGAGTTGCCGGATGACGCCTTTCTGATGACCCGCCAGGAGAACTTCGAGACGATCCACCGCCACAACGTGGTGGCCGAACGGTTCGGGACCATCGGCGAGATTCGCGCCGAGATCGCGGGCGGCGAGCAGACCGCACATCACCGCTCGATGACCGAGTGGCTCGCCGGCGAAGCCGGCCAGCTCTAGGCGCCCCTCAGGCTTTCCGGTCGGTGTTCGCCTCGGGTTCGTCCCGCTCGGCGAGTTTGCGCTGTATCCCGAAGAAGTACTCGAGTCCGCTGATCACCGTGAAGGCGAGCGCCAGGTAGACCAGGATGTCCGCCCAGATGGGCGCAGGGTCGGTGGCGATGAGGGCGATCACCGCGACTATCTGGAAGACCGTCTTGATCTTCCCGAGAAGATTGGCCTGCATCACGATCCCCCGCTCGGCGGCTACGCCTCTGAGGACGGTGACGGCGAACTCGCGGGCGATGATCACGACTGCGATCCAGGCTGCCAACCGATCGAGCGCCACCAGGGCGACCAACGCAGCGACGATCAGCAACTTGTCTGCGATCGGGTCCATCAACTTGCCGAAATCCGAGACGCTGTCGCGGGAGCGGGCGAGATAGCCGTCGAGTCCGTCGGTCAGAGCCGCGAGGGCGAACACCACCGCGGCGATCGTGTCGCCATGGGGAGTCTCGGTCAAGAGCGCGACCACGACCACCGGCACCAACAGGATCCGCAGCATGGTCAAGGCATTTGGCAGCGTGAGCGGGAACACGATGGAGAGCAAGTATGCCGGTGACGACCTCGGACCGCAGGTGATCGATCAGCGAAGTGCGATCGCTGAGGCCTCGGCGAACACCGCATCAAGCATCGGTTCGGTCAACTTGCCCGTGAAGGTGTTCTGCTGGCTCGGGTGGAAGCAACCGAGCAGTTCGTAGCCCCCGACCGTTGCCCGTGCTGCGTGACCGAACTTCGGCTTGGGCCTCGGTATCTCCTCTCCCATCCCGCGCAGGGCGCGCAGTGCGCCGTCCCATGCGAACGAGCCGAGGCAGACTATGACTCTCGCGTGGCCGAGGAGACCGAGTTCACGCTCGAGCCACGGCAGACACTCGTCGCGCTCTGACGGAGTCGGCTTGTTTGCGGGCGGCGCGCAGCGGACTACCGCGGTGATCCAGCAGTCGCGGAGTCGCAACCCGTCGGCAGTGTCCACGGACTCTGGCTGGCTGGCGAGGCCCGCCCGGTGGAGCGCGGCATAGAGCCAGTCACCCGAGCGGTCACCGGTGAACATCCGGCCGGTCCGGTTCGAACCATTTGCTCCGGGGGCCAGTCCGAGCACGACGATTCGAGCTGAAGGATCTCCGAACCCGGGAACAGGCTGAGCCCAGTAGGTCTCGCCCCGATAGCGCTTAGGCGGATCAGCCGCCACCTGCTCTCGCCACTCGACCAGCCGCGGGCAGAGCCTGCAGCGGGTGACCTCTCTTTCCAGCTTCGGGAGTGAACTCGCCAAGGAAATCGAGGGTAGTGGAGGCTGCGAGCGAGCGGTTGGCTCCACGCTTCCGATATATTCCCGCGCCGTGAAGCGAACTCTCGCACTGATCGTCTGCGCTGCAGCCCTTCCCGCACTGGTTACCGGCTGCGGGTCGTCGGACGGTGAGACCGCCTCGGCCGACCAGACCCCCAACCAGCAGGCCAGGGAACTCCTGACCAACTTCTGGACCCAGGTCAAGGACGCCGAGACCTCCGGACTCGAGACCACCCTCGATCCGAGTTGGCAGTTGGCGAGAGCCGACGGAACCCACCTGAGCAGGTCCGAGTACATCGACGAGGTCGGCAAGGGCAAAATCGACATCGTCAACTTCAGGTTCGACCAGATCGACGCCACCCGCTCGGAGTCGTCCATCGTGGTGCGCTACATCACCACCGCCGACTACACGCTCGACGGCAAGAAGTACAAGGGCACGCCCGCTCCCTACCTGGGGACCTTCATCTTCCAGGACGAGCGCTGGCAGATGACCTCGCAGGCGAACTTCAACGTCCCAGTCGACTGATCCGCACTAGGCGATGGCTGGCGCGTCGCGGCGCAGCCTGATCCACGCCCAAACGCAGCCGACGAGTCCGACCACGACCAGCGTCCACCCCAGCCACTGGGGTCCTCCGTCGAATACGAGAGAGCACACGCCCGCCGGAACCAGCCAGATCAACAAATCGCGGGCGAGCATCACCGGTGGAGGGATCAGGTCCAGGCGGTTGCGGGCACGGGCAACTGCACGGCGGTCGATCCAGAGGGTGAGGTCGAGTGCAACGATCAACGGCAGCGTCTGGAGTATCCAGCCGGTCCAGAGGTTGGTCGGGTCTCGCAGCACCCACTCACCGAACACGGTCACGATGCTCGCGAAGAGCAGAGCGAATCCCCAGATCGGGGTGGCAAGACGGTCTAGCCGCACCAAGAGGTCCGGCGGTGCTCCTTGAAATCTCGCCGCCGTGTATTCAGAGGTGAAGGGCCTGCCGATCGCGAGGGAGACGAACGCCACGACCGTGAGCGTGATGTTGGAGACAGCGTCGGCGTGATTGGAAAACCAACCCTCCACCAGCCGATCGCCGAAGAACGCCACCAGCACGATCACACCGAAGAGGATCGCATCCGAGACCTCGAAGACCTTTGGGTTCTCTCCGCGCAGCCAAGAGGCAGTGACCAACGCGAGGCTCAAACCGAAGGCGAGCCACGCCGTCGTCATGAACCCGAGTGTCGTGAGCAGGAACGAGAAAGCGAACCACGGCACCAGGGCGGTTACGGGATCGTCGAGGAACCTCAGCAGCCCATCGGGGTGTTCCAGCTCGCGATCCGGATCGATCTCGCGCGCACCGCGCGGCGAGACACCTTTGGGGGAAAGCCGGTCACTCACGCCGCCCAGCCTACCCGTAGCGGTTCGAGAGACGGACCAACCGTCAGGCGACCACCACGCGGTCGCCGCCCTCACTCTTGGCGTCGTACATGGCCTTGTCGGCTGATTCGAAGACCTGTTCCCAGGTGACCGCGGACTCGCCGATCAGCAGAGCGCCCACCGAGGCACGAGCCTCGGCATCAGCGCCGACATCGAGATCGACCTCGGCAATTGCCTCGCGGACTCTCTCGGCAGCATGCTTCAGTTGCGGAGCCTGGCAGTGAGGGATCAGCGCGCCGAACTCATCCCCTCCGATGCGGGAGACCATGTCCTCGGGCCGTAACGCTGACTTGGCGGCTTCAGCTCCGGCAACCAGGACCTTGTCCCCGACTTGATGGCCCAAAGAGTCGTTGATCAGTTTGAAACCGTCGAGGTCGAACAGGATCAGCCCGAATGGCCGCGCTTCCGGCCCGCGAGCGGTGATCAACCGCTCACCGAACTGCTCGAAGGCGGCGCGGTTGGGAAGCCCCGTGAGATGATCAACCAGTGAGCGGGCGACCAGACGCTCCCGCGATGCAACTTGGGCCAATGCCGTGGACAGCGCGCTCAGGCGATCGGTCACCTCCCTGAACCGAACCAGGGGATCCATACCTTCGAGGTCCATCTGCGAAGCGATGCTTACCGTCAGGAGACCGAACTCTTCGTCCCCAGCTACGAGCGGCGTACATACCGTCGCGTAGTTGCTCGCCACTACATGCGAACAGGAGCCGAGCTCGAGGCCGGGGCGGCTCACGTGCACGCGGCCTTCGACGAGAGCACGACAACGCTCGCGGTCGAACCACTCCGACTCGCCGCCGACGACATCGGTCAGTCTTCCACCGGTTAATTTCAAGCTCATCTGATTCGGTTGGTCGAAGTCGGAGAGGTAGAGGGCTACCTTGGCGGGCGGCAGGATCTCGCGTATCGCGGAATCGACCACGCCGAACGAGCCAGAGATGCTCGTCTGGTCCAACACTTCCTGGGTCGTCTTCATCAACAGACGCTCTCCGTCGCCGCTCCTCTCCACCTCCTGCAGGCGCTTCTCGAGACGACCTGCCTCGGCCTCTGCCCGCTCCACCTCCTCACTCGCGAGCGACTGCGCGACCGTTTGGGAGAGGAGTACGAGGATCGGCTCGATCTCCTCCATCACCGCTGCGTCGAAGCCGCCGGTGCGATTAGCCAGCCCGACCATCCCGACCATGCCCTCTCCCGAGGTCAGGGGGATTCCGGCGTAGGTCTCGAGGGGAGGATGTCCTTCCGGAAGACCACCGGCACGAGGATCAGATGCGGGATCGTCGGAGAGCAACCTCTCTCCGGTTCGCAAGGTGTAACCGAACAAGGTGTCGAGATTCCTGAATTCGAGACCGGTGTCGGCGTACTCGTCGAACATGTTCTGCGACCAGGTGTTCCAGGCGATGTTCGTGATCGCGAGCGTATGCAGGTACGGCGCTCCCTGATCGTCTTCCAACACCCGTCCGACGAAGCCGAAGGTGCTGCCGGTCACCTCGATCAACCTGCTGATGGCGGTCTCCCACCAAGCACGACTCAGACCGCGGCTGATGTAGGAGGTCTGCAGTTCCGCGAGGGACTCCAGCACCCTGTGGAGGCGCAGACGTTCTACCTCGTGAGCCCGGGCCTTCGTCACATCGCGGGCGGTCGCCATGATCAGGCCGGTGTCGGGTTCGATCCGCGCGTTCCAGATCAGATTCAGCCAGCCGCCGTCGGCTGTCTGGTAGCGATTCTCGAACTCGACTATGTCCTCACCTTGCTGCAGTCGACCGACCGCATCGGAGGTCGCCCTGAGATCGTCGGGGTGCACGAAGGAGATGAAGGGCCTCGACAGCAACTCCTCCCGCGACCAGCCGAGCGAATCGATCCAGCGGTCGTTGACTTGGCGAAAGCGCTCTTCGTCGGCGAGGCATGCCATCTGGAGGGTCGTCTTGAAAAACGACTCCGCCAACTCCCCGATATCGCCGATGTCCCTTGCCACTTCGTCATCGATGGTGGCAGGTGCGACGACGCGGTCAAGCCGTATGACCGTTTCCGGCAACACCGTGCCGACTGAAAAAACGCTTTACGTCGTGGTCCGGGCTGCTGATTCAGCCGAGATCGAAGCGGTCCAGCTCCATCACCTTCACCCAGGCTGAGACGAAGTCCTCGACGAACTTCTGCTCGGCGCCATCGAAGGCGTATACCTCCGCGATCGCCCGGAGCTGAGAGTTGGAACCGAAGGCCAGATCGACTCGACTCGCCTTCCACTTGCTACCGCCCGCCGCTCCGTCGAACTCCTTGCCGTCGCCATTGGCCGGGGTCCACTCTGAGTCCATCGCGAGCAGGTTGACGAAGAAGTCGTTGGTCAACTCCTCCGGTCGGTCGGTCAGCACACCGACCTGCGACTGGCCGGTGTTGGCGTTGAGTGCCCTCAGGCCACCCACCAGGACAGTCATCTCAGGTGCGGTGAGGTTGAGCAGGTGCGCCTTATCGACCAGCATGTGCTCGGCCGGACGATGGGCGTCGTCGGAGAGGTAGTTGCGGAAACCGTCTGCGGACGGCTCGAGCACCGCAAACGAGTCGACGTCCGTCTCCTCTTGCGACGCATCGGTGCGGCCCGGGGCGAAGGGAACCTCCACCTCGTGGCCGGCATTGCGGGCCGCCTGCTCGATCGCGGCCGAGCCGGCCAACACGATCAGGTCGGCCAGAGAGACCTTCTTGTCGTCGGACTGGGAGTCGTTGAACTCGCTCTGGACACCCTCGAGGGCGGCCAGCACCTTGGAAAGCGTCGCCGGGTCGTTCGCAGCCCAACCTTTTTGAGGGGCGAGCCTGATCCGCGCGCCGTTGGCACCGCCTCGCTTGTCGGTTCCGCGGAAGGTCGAGGCCGATGCCCACGCGGTCGATACGAGTTGGCCTACGGAGATACCGGTGGCGAGGATCTTCTCCTTCAGCGCTGCGGCGTCTGCTTCGTCGATCAACGGATGATCGACCGCAGGTACAGGGTCCTGCCAGATCTGCGGCTCGGCCGGAACCAACGGGCCGAGATAGCGGGTGGTCGGCCCCATGTCGCGATGGGTCAGCTTGAACCAGGCGCGCGCGAAGGCATCCGCGAACTCCTCCGGATTCTCGAGATACCGCCTCGCGATCGGCTCGTAGCTCGGGTCCTCCCTGAGCGAGAGGTCGGTCGTGTGCATCATCGGGGCGTGGGTCTTCGAGGAGTCCTGGGCGTCGGGGACGGTGCCTGCAGCCGCGTCTCCCTTCGGCGTCCACTGGGTGGCTCCGGCCGGACTCTTGGTCTGCTCCCACTCGTTGCCGAAGAGGGTCTCGAGATAGGTCATGTCCCATTCAACTGGCGTCGCGGTCCACGCGCCCTCGATCCCACTGGTGATGGTGTCGTCACCCGCTCCGGTGCCGAAACTGTTCTTCCAGCCGAGGCCCTGCTGCTCGATCGGAGCGGCCTCCGGTGCGGGTCCGACGTACTCGGCGTCGTCGGCTGCACCATGTGACTTGCCGAAGGTGTGACCGCCGGCAACCAGAGCGACCGTCTCTTCGTCGTTCATCGCCATACGGGCGAAGGTCTCGCGGATGTCCCTCGCCGCGGCGAGCGGATCCGGTACCCCGTGGGGGCCCTCGGGGTTGACGTAGATCAGGCCCATCTGAACGGCACCGAGCGGCTGCTCGAGATCACGGTCACCGCTGTAGCGCTCGTCACCGAGCCACTCCTTCTCCTGTCCCCAGTAGATGTCCTCCTCCGGCTCCCAGACGTCTTCGCGGCCGCCGGCGAATCCGAAGGTCTCGAACCCCATCGACTCGAGCGCGCAGTTGCCGGTCAGGACCATCAAGTCAGCCCACGAGAGACTCGCGCCGTACTTCTGCTTGATCGGCCAGAGCAGACGGCGGGCCTTGTCGAGGTTGGCGTTGTCGGGCCAACTGTTGAGCGGAGCGAACCTCAGCGTGCCAGCGCCGGCGCCACCACGTCCGTCACCTATCCGGTAGGTACCGGCGCTGTGCCAGGCCATACGGATGAAGAGAGGCCCGTAGTGGCCGTAGTCGGCGGGCCACCAATCCTGAGAGGTGGTCATCACCTGCTCGATGTCGCGCTTCACCGCTTCGAGGTCGAGCTTGCCGAATTCCTCCGCGTAGTCGAAGTCGTCACCCATCGGGCTGCCGGCTGGCGGGTTCTGGTGGAGGATCCTCAGGTCGAGCTGGTTGGGCCACCAGTCACGGTTGGATGTGCCGTGGACGTAACGGCCGTTACCGTTTCCGTTCGCCGTCACCGGGCACTGGGCGTCTGTCGTCTTGCCTTCCATACGTTCTTTCTATCAGGAACGCTTCCGATTACCCCGCGACGGGTGCCTACCGTGCGGCGCGCTCTGCCAGCGGGCAGATCCGCATAGGCGTTGCGCCGGTTACCGCGGTCGGTGAGTTCTTGGAGCTCGCGTGAACCTTGACGCGTGGAACCGGATAGTTGGCCGGATAGGGGATATCACCGTCGGCAGCCGGGTGGAACGGGTCCTTCCAGGCCATTAGCTGCGAACCGCAGTACTGCAGGGTCGGCGTGTCATAGATCCCGGCCTTCTTGGGCCAACGGACCCTGATCGGGAAATCACCGGAGGTGGCGTATGGCAACCCGGCGCCCGTTGCCGTCCAGGTGATCCTCCAGCCGCCACTCGATGTGCGATCGACGACCGATGTCCAACCGGTAACCGCTCTGGGTTTGGCGGCCTGCCAGGCGCCTCCCAGCTTGACCACGATCCTGGTGGTCGAGGCATCGTCGGGCATACATCCATGTGGAATCGTCACGGTGAGATTCCCCTTCTTGTTTGCGACCGCGTATTTGCCGTAGAGGTTGAGCGTGGCGTGGGCGCTGGCTCCCACGGCTGCCACGAGGCATACGACCGCTGCGAGGAGTCCAACCGAAGAGATCCTTCGAAGAGAGCGGGGAAATCGATTGGTCAGGGACATGAGCGGAGTCACCACAGTAGTCCTTTTGGCGGCACTCGAGAGCAAGTGGCAGCGAGTCGGCCAGGTAGGCGAGTCGATGACGTGGCTGGGCAGTCAATCCACCGACCCAACTCATGCCATGCCATGACCGGGTGCGGAAAGGGAACGGAGAGACCGTATCTACGGCGATCTCGACCCGCTTGGGTCGTTGGTTGCCGGGTGAAGGTGGCGGGGCGCTACTATCTCCAGTGCGTTCAGCGTCTTGCTGAACGGAGGTCAGCTTTCTTGGGTCCCGCCACTTACGGCGGTTCGGGTCAGTTGTTCTCTCCCGAATCGCCCCGCTCCATTCCCGGTGCGGGTACACCAAGGAGTATCCAGATGTCTACGCAGTCCTTCGCCGATCTCGGCGTATCCAGTGCGGTTTCGCACGCCCTAGAGGAGCGCGGTTTCACCGCGCCCTTCGCAATTCAAAAGAAGGTCATCGGCGACGTGCTCGCCGGCAAAGACGTACTTGCCAAATCGCCAACCGGCTCCGGCAAGACGCTCGCATTCATGGTGCCGCTGATCGACCTGATCTCGGCCGAAGACCCGCGCCCATCGGCGCTGATTATCGCCCCAACACGCGAGCTGGCGACGCAGATCGTTGATCAGACCTACCCGATAGCGCATGCCCGCGCGCTCAAGGTGACGGCCGTCTACGGCGGCGTGGGCCTCGAGAAGCAGGCGCGGACGGCAGCCAAATCGCACATCGTTGTGGCAACGCCCGGCCGGCTCGAGGACCTCCTTCGCCGTCGAGCCTTCAGCCTCGACAACATCAAGATCCTCGTCCTCGATGAGGCCGACCGGATGCTCGACATGGGCTTCCGCCCGGCAGTCGAACGCATCGTTGATCTCTGCCCGAAGGACCGCCAGACGCTCTTCTTCTCGGCCACGCTAGACGGCGAGGCCGGCAAGGTCGCGATGGAATACACAACTGATGCAGCCCGTCACGAGCACATTCCGCCGCCACAGAAGGCGCCGGACATCGAGCACCGTTTCGTCGAGGTAACCAACGACACGCGTATTGCCAGGCTTGTCAGCGAACTTGGCGACGGCCATGACCTGAACCTCGTCTTCGTCCGCACCAAGCGTGGTGCCGATCGAATCGTCAAGCGGCTTGCCGGCGAAAACGTTCAGGCCGCAGCGATGCACGGCAACAAGAGCCAGCGCCAGCGCGAGCGCGCATTGGCCGATTTCGAGAAGGGCAAGGTCACGACACTGGTCGCAACAGATGTAGCCGCCCGCGGAATTCACGTTGACGGCATCTCGAAGGTGATCAACTTCGACCCCCCCGGTCAGACCGAGGATTACGTTCACCGCACCGGCCGCACCGGCCGTGCAGGCGAGCGTGGAGTCGCCGTCACTTTCGTCTCCCAGGATCAGCTTGGCGAGATGAAGAAGATGACGCGACAGCTGAAGCTCAGCGATGAGCTGAAAGAGGCCATTGGCGACAGCCCCAACCAGAGCCACCGCAACAGCAAGCCAAACGGCGGCCAGAAGGGTCGCGGCAAGCCAAGCGGCCGCGGCAACCCGAACCGAGGGCGTCCATCGAAGAAGAAGCGCAGCGGTGGAGGCGGAGGCAACCCGAGCGGAGGACGCTCGTCGAAGAAGAGGCGCAGCGGTAGAGGCGGAGGCAAGGGTCGAAGCGGCGCATCAGCTTCTCGGGCCTGAACAGCGGTAGAGGCCTTCGTTCGATCGACTTCCCGGCATCGCCGCCCGACCGGGCTGGCTGATCGAGGCGGCTGGACCGCCCCACGGCCGGCCGAGCGGGTGCTCATGGACGGTCGGTCGATCAGGAGGTGAAGCGCACTTCGCCACCTCGCGCGGGCGACGAGGTGATGAATCGCTGCCGGGTGTGCTCCGGCTCGCCGACCGGCTCCAGCAGGCCGGCCCGAGCGATCGCTCGCATCACGATCTCCATCTCGGCCATCGCGAACGAGAAGCCGATGCAGCGGCGGACGCCGCCGCCGAATGGGATCCAGGTATAGGTGCCCGGCTTGACATCAAGCC
>CAIUSP010000074.1 GCA_903901855.1 uncultured bacterium
CGGGCCAGGGGTAACTCTCCGGTCGGCGAGAGTCGATGGCGGGGATCTGGTCACGCACGCTGGCAAGGGAGGAGAGGTCGCAGTCGGCGACCGCCACCCCCACCCCATCCTCGACCCGTGTCAATACGGTCCCCCACGCGTTGCACAAGAGCGAGTTGCCGAAGCTGTCGTACTGGGGCTCGGCGCGTCCGACCTGATTGGCTGCCGCGATGAAGGTCTGGTTCTCGATCGCCCGTGCGCGGAGCAAGACCTCCCAGTGAGCGGCACCGGTGTGTCTCGTGAAGGCGGAGGGAACGGTGATCAGGTTCGCCCCGCGAAGCGAGAGGATCCTGAACAACTCGGGAAAGCGCAGGTCGAAGCAGATCGTCATCCCGAGATCGAAACCTGTCTCGCCCAGCGGCGCCTCCACGACCTCCTCGCCGGGTTCTTCGGTTGCGGACTCGCGGTACTGGACCCCGTCGACCTCGACGTCGAACAGGTGGATCTTGCGATAGACCGCGAGGTTGCTGCCGTCAGGGCCGAAGAGAACCGAGGTGTTCGAGAGCTTCTCCCTGTCCGCCCGACGCTCCGCGAAGCTGCCGGCCAGCAGGAAGATCCCCTTCTCGGCAGCCCAGCTCGCGGCGGAAGACATCGCCGGACCATCGAGCGGCTCGGCTCCGGCGAGCAGGGTCTCGGGCGAACCGAGCAAGGGCCACTTCTCGGGCAGCACAACTAGCTCGGCTCCTTCGCCTGCAGCTCTCGCCACCAGGCCCTCGGCTGCCTCGAGATTGAGATCTCGATCGCTGCCGGAGTTCATCTGTACCACTCCTACCCGCACCCGCTCATACCTTCCTTCGACTGGACTCGAAATTGACTGATGCGTCAATCTAGCGCCGTTCGAAGCGTGCGGTTGGCAGCCGACGACCGTGAATCGTTCTCTCAGGCGAGGAAGGAGCCCGACTGCTCGGCGTCGGGGTCGTTCAATCCGGCAGCCGATCCGCTGGCGATCAGCTGCTCGATCTCTTCCTCGGGGAAGCCCGCCTCGGCGAGAACCTCGGCCGTGTGCTCGCCGAGCGCCGGGGCAGCCGCCGGCGGGCCGGCGGGCGTGCGAGAGAACGGAACCGGAAAGGCGAGCTGACGGACCTTCCCGAGTTCGGGCTGATCGAGCTCGACCACCATTTCCCGTTCGATCGCCTGCTGAGAGTCCAACGCCTCACCCAGGTCGAGTACCGGCTCGATGCAGCAGTCGTGCTGGTCGTTGAACTCCCGCCACTCATCGCGGGTCCGCGAGGCGAACACCTCGGAGATCTCGCGCCACGCGTCGGATCCTGGAGCCTCGAACTGCTTCTCGATCAAGTCCTGGCGATCCACCCCGCCACACCAGGACGCCCAGAACTTCGGCTCGAGGGCTCCGCAGGTAACCCAGCCGTCGGAGGCGCGGTACGGCATGTAACAGACGAAGGCACCCGCGAGCTCCAGTCGGCCGCGCTCGGGAGCAACCCCTTCGGCGAAGTACTTGGCGGCGACCATGACGAGCCAACTGGCTGCACCGTCGGTCATCGACACATCCACCATCTGCCCCTTGCCCGAATTGCGCGACTCGTGGACCGCAGCGAGGATCGCGAAGGCCGCGGCCATCGCCCCGCCACCGAGATCGGCGATTTGGACCGCAGGCTGGACCGGCGGGCCGTCGACCTCGCCGTTCAGGCCGAGGACCCCGTTCAGGCCGAGATAGTTCATGTCGTGTCCGGCGCGGTCTCGATTCGGTCCGCTCTGTCCGTAGCCGGTGATCGGGCAGTAGACGAGTCGGGGGTTGGCCTGGTGCAACTCCTCGTACCCGATGCCGAGGCGGTCCATCACGCCTGGGCGGAACGACTCCACCAGCACATCGGCGTCTGCGACAAGCCGGAGCAGGGCTCCACGACCGGCGTCGGACTTGAGATCGAGTCTGATCGAGCGTTTGCTCCTGTTCAACGCCAGGAAGTAGGCAGATCTGGTGCCGAGTCGCTGGAGGTCCTCGTCGCCGTAGTAGGGAGGCGCCCAGCGCACATAGTCGCCGGCCCCGGTGTCCTCGACCTTGATCACATCCGCGCCGAGATCGGCGAGCATCAAGGTGCAGAAGCCACCCGGAAGCAATCGGCTGAGATCGAGCACACGCAGATCCGATAGGGGCCCATTGCCGCTCTTGCCGGCCACAGGGTCAGGCTCCGGCGGCATCGCGCGCCGGCAGACCGAGCATCTGTCGGGCCTCCGTCACGGTGGCCGCACGGCGGCCGATGTCCTCGGCCATCTCGCGCGCCTTGGCGATCAAGTCACCGTTCGAGGTGGCCATCTCACCGTCGGGGAGGTAGAGATTGTCCTCGAGACCGGCGCGGACGTTCCCGCCCAGAGTCAGGGCGGCGCCGATCAGCTTCCACTGATCGCGTGAGACCCCGATCAACTGCCAGTTGTTGGGCCCCTCCGCCCCACCGGGTACCTGCTCGGACATGAAGGCGACGTTCCTCGGAGTCGGCCGGATACCACCGGTCACTCCCATCACGAGCGAGATCTGCAGCGGGGGCTCGAGCAGTCCCATGTGGAGCAGCGGGTCGAGGTTCGCTACGTGGCCGGCGTCGAAGCACTCGTGTTCGGGCTGGATGCCCGCCGACTGCATCGCTTCGATCAGCTCGATGATCTCGTCGAAGCTGTTCTCGAATACCGCCTTGAACACGAAACCCTTTCGCCTGCGCGAGTACTTGGCGTAGTTCATCGAACTCATGTTCAGCGCCGCGACATCGGGGCGCAGTTCTTCGAGATACGCGATCCGCTTCTCGAGCGGGATGCCGATCGCGCCGGTCGAGTAGTTGATGATCACATCGTCGACCTCGGACTTGATCGCCTCGGTGATCGCCCTGAAGTCCTCGATCTCGTAGGAAGGTGTTCCCTCCGGGGTTCGGGCATGGATGTGGATCTGCGACGCGCCTTCGTCGACCGCCCTCCTGGCCTCCGCGGCGTACTCCTCGGGCGTGTAAGGGATCGCCGGGCACTGCTCGCGGTTGGCGATCGCGCCGGAGATCGAGCAACTGATGATCACCGGGTCCTCGTACCGGCTCATACCGGCATCACGCCGTGTCGCTTCCAGGGACGCGCAACCCGCTTGTCCTTTGCCATCTGCAGTGCCTTGATCACGGTCGGGCGGGTCTCGCGCGGATCGATGATGTCGTCGATCATCGCGTTACCGGCCGGGATGTAGGGGTCGATTATCTTCTGGACATTCTCGAGCATCTCCGCTCGGGTCTTCTCGGGGTCATCCGATGCCTCGATCGCAGAGCGGCCGATGATGTTGACCGCTCCCTCAGCGCCCATGACCGAGATCTCGGCGGTCGGCCAGGCCACGATCATGTCCGGCTCGTAGGCCTTGCCGTTCATCACGTAGTAGCCGGCGCCGTAGGCCTTACGGACGATCACGGTCACCTTCGGCACCGTGGCGCGGGAGACCGCGTAGAGCATCTTCGCTCCGTGGCGGATGATGCCTGCGTGCTCGACCTTCGAGCCGACCATGAATCCGGGGACATCCTGGAGGAAGAGCAGCGGGATACCGAAGGCGTCGCACAGGTTGACGAAGCGCGCCGCTTTGTCGGCGGAGTCGTTTTCGAGGATGCCGCCCAGGTGTTTGGGCTGGCTGGCGACGATCCCGCAGGGCATGCCGCCGAACCGGGCGAGGCAGGTGATGATGGTGCGCGCGAACCTCGGCTTCAGATCGAAGTACTCGCCGTCGTCGACGATCTCCGTGATCAGGTCGTACATGTCGTAGGGGTGGCGCGACGACTCGGGGACGATCTCCAGCAACTTCTCCGAGGCCCGGTCGACCGGATCCGAGCACTCGGTAACCGGCGGAGACTGCTCACAGTTGGACGGGAAGTAGGAGAGGTACTTCTTGATCGCCTCGATGCACTCGGCGTCATCGGCTACCTCGAGGTCGCCGACCCCGGACTTGCGGCAGTGGACCTTGGCGCCTCCGAGATCCTCCATCGAGATCTCCTCGCCGGTCACGGCCTGTGTCAGATGCGGGCCGGCGAGCGCCATCGCGCCCTGACCCGAGACCATCGGGACGAAGTCCGACAGCGCGGGAATGTAGGCGGTGCCGGCGGCACAGGGCCCCATCATCGCGGCGACCATCGGGACCACTCCGGAAAGCACCACCTCCTCCTGGAAGAGGTGGCCCGAACCAGCGAAGAGTGATCCTGCCGCCTCCTGGATCCTCGCACCGGCTGAGTCGAGCAGCCAGATCAGCGGCATACGCTGCTGAAGGGCCATCTCACGCATGCGGGTGACCTTGAGTTCACCGGTCATGCCCATCGAGCCGGCCATCACGGTGAAGTCGTAGGCGGCGATCGCGCACTCGCGACCGTCGACCTTGCCCCAGCCTGTGATCACGCCGTCGGCCGGTGCCTCCTTGCCATCCATCGAGCGCTGCGAGAAGTGCGGGGTGCCGTGGATTCCGAGCTCGGTGAAGCTTCCTTCGTCGCAGAGCAGATCGAGACGCTCACGTGCGGTCAGCTTGCCGCGCTCGTGCTGGACCGCAATCTTCTCATCGCCGCCTCCGAGGCGCGCCTTTTCGCGGCGCTGCTCGAGATCGTCGACCAACTCGCGCATCTTCTTGCCGGGTTCGTTCTTTTCCTGGTCGCTCATCGTCCCTTCCATTCCGGGTCGCGCTTCTCGAAGAAAGCGGATACCCCCTCGCGGATGTCTTCGGTCGAGAAGGTGAGTGAGAGTTGTGAGCGCAACATCTCGAGTGCGTCTTCGAAAGCCATGTCCTGCTGTCTGTACATCGCGTCATGGCCGAGCCGCATCAGGACAGGACTCTTGGAGGCAAGACGAGTTGCCCAGTCGGCGACGGCATCGTCGAACTCGTTCACCGGGACCACCTTGTTGGCCAGGCCGCAGGCGACCGCATCCTCGGCCGAGATCTGCTCGCCGAGGAGCATCATCTCGTTGACCTTCTTGCGCGGGACGTTGCGATAGATCAGAGCCATGATCATGTAGGGGAAGGCACCGACGTTGATCTCCGGCGTGCCGAACCGCGCTCCCTCACGGACGATCACCAGATCACAGGAGAGCGCAAGCCCCATCCCTCCGGCGAGCACGTGGCCGTTTGCCGCACACAGCGAGGGCTTGCCGAGCTTCGGCATCAGCGAGAAGAACTCGAGGAAGAGATCCGAGGCGAAGTGCTTCTCCACCAGAGGGGTCTCGGCGGCGAACCCTCCGAGGTCAGCTCCTGCGCAGAAGACCTTGTCCCCGGCCCCGGTCAAGACCACTGCGCGAACATCGTCGTCGTCTCGAGCCTGCTTCATCGCATCGACCAGCGCGGCGAGCAGATCACCGTTCAGTGCGTTGCGCTGATCGGGACGGTTCAAGGTGACGGTTGCGACCCCGTCGACGACCTCGTAAAGGAGCTCTTCAGGCATGCGGTGAGGAGGCTAATGGATTCACAGCCGGGGACCCACGCCCAACGACCCTACCCAGAG
>CAIUSP010000075.1 GCA_903901855.1 uncultured bacterium
CCAAGATCAGGTCGAGAGCTGCTCAGGACCCGAGGCCGTCGATTTCCTCACCTACGGGACATTCGGCGATCAGGGAACGAGGGAGTTCTTCACACATGTCAGGTTCCACAAGCACGATGGCGATCGAATCGTCGTACACCTGCTGGTCGAGCTCTACGCCCGCTCCACCGAGGAGGCCGCAGAGGTCCTCGAGGGAGCGGCCAGGGGGACCTTGGAGATCACCTCGCTGGCGGAGGAGTCACGACCGCCTGCCCACGCGGCCGACGAGGCGCACTGAACAATCAGGCTGCCGGCGCCCGGCGGCTGGCTCGGTCAGGATGGGTCAGGTTGTAGGCCGTATTGATCACCGCTAGATGGGTGAAGGCCTGCGGAAAGTTGCCGAGCAGCCGACCGGTCTGGGGGTCGTACTCCTCGGAGATCAATCCGACGTCGTTCGCTATCGAGACCACCCGCTCGAACACCTCTTTCGCCTCCTCCCTGCGCCCACAGAATGCGAGCGCATCCGCAAGCCAACAGGTACATGGCAGGAACGCACCCTCGACACCCTTCAACCCGTCCACTGAACCCGCCGAAGACGCAGTCGTGTAGCGGCGCACGTATCCGTCGGGAACCAGCTCCTCCTGGATCGCATCGATCGTCCCGATCACTCGGGCGTCGTCCGGAGGCAAGAAGCCCACTGCCGGGATCATCAGGGTTGCAGCGTCCAATTCGGTCGAGCCGTAGTACTGGGTGAAGGTGTTCCGCTTCGCGTCGTAGCCCTTCTCGCAAACGTCATCGTGGATCTCCTGACGGATCTCACGCCAGAGATCCACCGGTCCCTCGGCGCCGAACCTCTCGACCGTCCTCACGGCACGATCGAATGCGACCCATGTCATCACCTTCGAATGAGTGAAGTGCCTCCTCGGCCCCCGCACCTCCCAGATTCCCTCATCCGGCTCCTTCCAGGAGTCCACCAGGAAGGAGACGATCGCCTTCTGGGTCTGCCATCCGCGCGGCTCCAAGAATCCGGCTATCTCCCTGCCTCGAAAGCCGGCATCCATGACTTCTCCGAAGACGTCGAGCTGGAACTGATCAGCCGCTGCGTTTCCGACCCGCACGGGTGTGGATCCCTCGTAGCCCGAGAGATAGTCGAGAGTTCGCTCTGGAACCTGGCGCTCACCCGCGATTCCGTACAGGACGCTGACCTGACTGGGATCCCCTGCCACAGCCCTGAACATCCAGTCTCTGAACGCGAGCGCCTCCTCCCGGTAGCCACTCTCCATGAGTGAATCTATCGTGAGCACTGCGTCGCGTACCCAGCAATAGCGGTAGTCCCAGTTCCTCTCGCCTCCGATCGCCTCGGGCAGCGAAGTCGTCGGTGCCGCAACTACGGCTCCAGTCGGTTCATAGGTGAGCGCCTTGAGCACCAACAGCGACGAGCGGACTACCTCTCCGTACTCGTCCTCGTAACCGCATTTCGCCGACCATCGCTGCCACCACTCCTCGGTCGTCCGCATCGCCCAGATCGGATCGATCGCTCGAGGCTCTGGCTCGAAGGAAGGGCCCCAGGCGAGGGTGAACGGAGCTCGTTCTCCCTCTCTGACCGAGAACTCGGCGACCGTGTGGAGGTTCTCACCATGCGAACGGATCGGACTCCTCAGGTGGAGTGAGTCCGGGCCAGCCACGGCGATCAAACCCGTGGTGTGCCGCTCGACCCAGGGAATTGTCGCGCCGTAATCGAAGCGCATACACAGATCCATCCTCATCTCGACCTCACCCTCCAGGCCCTTGACGATGCGGACGATGCTGGTGACGTCGTCTGTGGTCGGCATCAGATCCGTGACCTTTGCCCTGCCGGCATCGGTCTCGAAGACCGTCTCCAGGATGAGTGTGTCGTCTCGGTAGTGCCGCTCAGTCGAGATGGAGCCGTCCGCCGGCGCGATCTTCCAGTATCCGTTTCCCTGATCGCCGAGCAGGCATGCGAACACCGCGCTCGAGTCGAAGCGGGGAAGGCAGCACCAGTCGATCGAGCCGTCCCGCCCCACCAGCGCGGCCGCTCTCATATCCCCTATGAGCGCATAGTCCTCGATCAGCATTCGAGGACCCGCCTCTACGAGCGCTTCTTGGGCTTGCGAGTCGCCGGCTTGCGCTTCGCCGTGCTCGCCTTACTCTTGGTGGCAGGAGCCGCCTTGCGTCCCTTGGACTTCGCGGCCTGAGCGGCCGAGAAGCCCTCGTCCTCTAGGCCGATATGCGGGACCGCACGATCCAGCCATCTGGGCATCCACCAGGCCTTGGCACCCAATTGATCCAGAAGCGCCGGCATCAAAGTCAGGCGGATCAAGACGACATCGAGCAGAACCGCTACGGCCAAGCCGAGGCCGAACTGCTTGATCACCGGATCTCCGTTCAAGATGAAGCTCAGGAAGACCGAAACCATGATCGCTGCCGCTGCGGCGATCACGCTCGCGACCTTGGAGTAACCGTCGATCAGAGCCTTGCGCTCGTTGCGTTTGAACTCACCGCGCGCCTCAGAAATTCGACCGGTCAGGAAGACCTGATAGTCCATCGACAGTCCGAACAGCACCGCGAACATGATCAAGGGTACGTAGCTGACTATGGGTGTCGGGTGGTCGAGACCGACGATCTCGATCCCCCAACCGTTTTCGAATACGGCAGTGAGCACTCCGTATCCAGCTCCGACCGAGAACAGGATCAAGAGGGCGCTGATGGCCGGGAGAACCACCGACCTGAGGGCGATCAGCAAAACCAGGAAGCTGAGCGCGATGATCGTCCCGATCACCTGAGGCAGTTTGTCCGAGATCGAAGTGCTCAGATCGATATAGCCAGCAGTCTGACCACCCACGTACGCCTTCGCGCCCTCACCCTTGGTCTGCTTGGGGATCACGTCATCTCGGAGCTCGTTGACCAGATCCTGAGTCTTCCAAGCCGAAGGAGCACTGTCAGCGATCACCGAGAAAACGGCGGCTTTGCCACCGCTACCGGTGACTGCAGGACCAGCACTTTCGACGTTCTTGGTTTTGCTGATGGCGTTGATCAGATTCTGAATCCTGGAGTCTCCGGCTGGTGAGGACAGATACGACACTTGCTGCTCGAGGCTCGCCTCCTCGGACTCGAGCTGACTGGTCGGACCGTAGGTCGCAATCTCCTGCTGGACTTGGCTCAACTGAGCCTGCGCCGAGTCGGCCTGCGCAGGATCAGCTTCGGCCGGTGGACTCAGCTTCATCGCAACCGAGAGGGGGCCGTTGTATCCGGCACCGAACCCTTTGGTCATCAGGTCATATGACTTCTTGGTCTGGGTCGAATCCGGGAACTGGCTGTTGTCTTCCTGGCCGAGGCGCATGTTGAGCATCGGGATCGCGATCACGGTGAGAAGGGCCAGTACCCCGACGATGAACCAGATCGGATGACGACAGATGAACTCGGCCCACCTCGTCCACCCATGCGGCCCCTTCTTGGCCTTGGCTCCCTTCTTCGGCTTCGATGAGCGGATAGCCAAGTGATCGATCCGCGGACCGATCGCGGTCAGGATCGCCGGGAGCAGTGTGATGGCTACGAGCATGGCGCCGAAGACGGCTACGGCGGCAGCGAACCCGAGGGCGCTCACCAACGGGATTCCGGCTAGAGCCAGCGAACAGAGGGCAATGATCACCGTCGTTCCCGCGAAGACCACCGCGCTTCCCGAGCTGCCGGTGGCTCTTGCCACGGCTTCGCCCGGTTTCACACCGGCACGAACTAGCGCAAGGTGTCTGGAGACTATGAACAACGAGTAGTCGATCCCGACGCCGAGCCCGATCATGATCGCGAGCGTCGGCGCCGCTGTGGGAATGCTCATCGCGTGACCGAGGAAGCCGATCAGACACATGCTGAAGATCAGACCCAGTACCGCGCTCAGAACCGGTACCCCCATCGCCACCGCCGAGCCGAAGGTGAAGAGGAGGATGATCAGGGCCATCACGAGACCGATCACCTCGCTGCTCTCGCTGGGTGGGTTCGAAACCTCAGAACCGACGTACCCACCTACCCCCACCTCGAAGCCCGCTTTGGTCGCCGGATTCGTGTGGTCGATGATCCGGTTGGCTTCCTTTTCGGTGATGTCAGCCTGTGAGATGTTCAGCGCGAGCGAGATGTAGCCGATGTCTCCGTCCTTGCTGAGTTGAGCGGCGCCCTCGGCAGAGAGCGGGCTGACCGCGGAGATCACGGCCTTGTCCTTCTTCAGCGAATCGAGGGTCTGGTTGACGATCTTCGAGTTCGAGGCACTGTCGAGGCGACCACTGGGTGCCTGCATGGCGACCGGAATGCTCCCGTTGGCCTTGTCCGGGATGTAGCGGTTGAGAGTGTCCTGAGCCTTCTGGGAATCGGTACCGGGAAGTTGCAGGTTGTTGTCGGTGGGGGCTCCTACCTGCGACACAGTGATCACGGCCGCAGCGATCAGCCCCACCCAGAACAAGATGACCAAGCGGTGGTGATCACGGATGAAACCGCCGAGACGGTAGAGGGCGCTGGTCACGGCTTCAGCCTATAAGAGCCGTCCACGGGTTCCGGACGAGAGGTCCGAACCCGTCAGGCAAGCGACTCTCCGGGGTTCTTCTTCGGGATCAACGCGGTTCGCTTGAACTCGGCGACCAGGACACCGTCTTGGTTGTAGACACGAGTGTGGACCTTGACCAACCCGCGATCAGGCTTCGACTTGGACTCTCGAACCTCGAGCACCTCCGATTCGCAGAAGAGAGTGTCTCCGTGGAACACGGGGTTGGGGTGGCTCAGCTCGTCGGTCGCCAGGTTCGCGATCGCCTTGCCAGAGAAGTCCGAAACGGACATACCCACGGCCAGCGAGTAGACGAGCGGACCGACCACGACGTTGCGGCCCTGCTGAGATGCCTTGGCATGCACATCGTTGATGTGCAGAGGATGGTGATTCATCGTCAGCAGGCAGAAGAGATGGTCGTCTGCCTCGGTCACCGTCTTCGCCGGCATGTGTTTGTAGATGGCACCCACCTCGAACTCCTCCAGATAGCGGCCGTAAGGATGCGAACCCGACTCTTCGCGCTCAGCCTGGTTGGTGGTGAAGTCGTTCTTCTCATCGCTCATCGTGCGTGTTCTCCTTGAGTGGAATTGAGGAAGCAGGTGACAACTGGAATCACCGACTGACGCGAGCAATCCTAGTCCTACTACGGCCCCGGGCGTCCGCTCGCGAACCGGTCAGCGAGACTTCTTCAACCTCGAGCGCTCGATCTGCCGCTCCACGACCTGCCCGATCAGCTTCTGGATGTTGGGGTCACCGGAGGCCTTGATCTCACCCTTCTCCCACGCTCTCCGGTAGCTCTCGAGAGTGCCCTTCTCCGCCAGGTCGTTGAATTCCGACCGATCGAACGTGACACTCACCCGGTCATCGTCCGGCTGCTCCTTGCTGACCTTCGGTCCGGGGACCTCCACTCTGAAGACCTGAAGGTCCCCCCTCCCCTTCAGTTCAAGCGCAAAGGTGAGTTTGAGTTCAGCAAGAGCAGGCACCTCCTCCTGAAACCGCTCGACGGCCCGAGTTACGAGCGCCGCGGTGTCAGACGACAAGTGCCTGCCCCCCGAATTAGATCTTGTGCCGCTGGATCAGTTTCTTGCCGATGACCATTCGCTGGATCTCGGATGTTCCCTCGCCGATGAGCAGAAGGGGTGCGTCACGGTAGAGCCGCTCGATCTCATACTCCTTCGAGTAGCCGTAGCCCCCGTGTATCCGGAAGCAGTCCTCCACCACCTCCTTGCCGGTCTCGGATGCGAGGAGCTTCGCCATTCCGGCCTCGAGATCAGAGCGCTCTCCGGCATCCTTCATCCGTGCAGCCTTCAAGGTCACCAGTCGCGCCGCCTCGACCTTCGTCGCCATGTCGGCGAGCTTGAACTGGATGGCCTGATGCTCTGCGATCGGCTTGCCGAAGGTCTTGCGCTCCTGTGAGTACCGGAGCCCCAATTCCAATGCTCGCTGGGCGATACCGACACCACGGGCGGCAACGTTGACCCGACCTACCTCGAGTGCATCCATCATCTGCCTGAAGCCCTCGCCGAGCCCGTCCTCTTCGCCGCCGAGGATGCGACCGCTCGGGCACTTGTAGCCGTCGTAGACCAATTCGGTCGATTCGACGCCCTTGTATCCCATCTTCTTGATGGCCGGCGGGATGTTCAGGCCCGCGTACTCGCCAGTGTTCTCATGCTCCCAGGCCTCCTTCTCGGTGATGAAGCAGGTCATCCCCTTGTAAGGAGGATCGGCCTTGGGGTCGGTCTTCACCAGCAGGAATACGACGCTAGAACCCAGTCCGTTGGTGACCCACATCTTCTGTCCGTTGATGACCCAGTCGTCTCCCTCCTTGACCGCCGAGGTCTTGATCCCCTGGACGTCGGACCCGACCTCCGGCTCAGAGAGCGAGAAGGCGGCCCGAATCTCGCCGGTAGCCATCTTGGGGAGGAAGTAGTCCTTCTGCTCCTCCGTGCCGAACTTCATCAGCAGATATGAGCCGATGAAGTGGGTGTTGACCACACCGGAGATGGAGATCCAGCCCCTGGAGAGTTCCTCCACGATCATCGTGTAGGTGGTCAAGTCGAGCCCCATCCCGCCGTACTCCTCGGGGATGGTCACCCCGAAAAGACCGAGCTCCTTCATCTGCTCGACGATGGGCTCCGGAAACTTGTCCTCGTGGTCGTATTCTTCGGCGTTCGGGAGGATCTGCTCGTCGACGAACTGGCGGACCATCTCGATGATCGCCTTCTGCTCCTCGGTCTTGTCCTCGTAAGTACCGGTCGCTATGGCCATCACGATGCCTCCTTGCTGTGTTTAGCGGTGGATCGAAACCATTCCTTGGTATTCCGATTCCCCCAGTCGGGAATGAAGAAAGGATACTCCGGAATGCGACGCGAAAGGTGGCGATGGTCACCTTCGGCTGTTTGCCAGCCTGACCGCTCTGATTTGGTTCAGTTACCGTTCCATTCGTCCAGCCACTACGCACGAGACGGAGACCAAGATGAAAAACCCGCGTGAGTTCTTCAAGCCGATGGCGATCGACGCGCCAG
Organism: uncultured bacterium; assembly: GCA_903901855.1. Taxonomy (GTDB): domain Bacteria; phylum Actinomycetota; class Thermoleophilia; order Solirubrobacterales; family 70-9; genus CAIUSP01. The sequence continues at coordinate 7,051 of CAIUSP010000075.1, forward strand.
ATCCCGTTACCGAGATCCCTTTCCCGCCTTCACGGATGATCCACTTCTTCGACGCGTCGAACGAGAAGATGCGCGCAAAGGTCCCAGACATGGCCGCGCAGGCCGACATCTTGCTCGGCAACCTCGAGGACGCCGTACCGGTCGACAAGAAGGTCGCAGCCAGAGAGGGGCTGATCGAGGTTGCCAAGGAGGTCGACTTCGGGGACACGCAACTCTGGACGCGGATCAACGCTCTCGAGAGCCCATGGGTTTTGGATGACCTGACCGAACTGGTCACTGAAATCGGTGACCAGTTGGACGTGATCATGGTTCCCAAGGTCGAGGGCGACTGGGATATCCACTACCTCGACCGGCTGTTGGCTCAACTCGAAGCAAAGGCCGGGTTGAAGAAGCCCCTTTTGATCCACGCGATCCTCGAAACAGCGCAGGGTGTGGTCAACGTGGAGGAGATCGCCAACGCATCACCCCGTATGCAGGGGATGAGCTTTGGGCCTGCCGACCTTGCGGCTTCACGGCGGATGAAGACCACCCGAGTAGGTGGTGGACACCCGGGCTACCGAACGATCGAGGACCCCGACTCGGAAGACGAAACTGCTCCGAGAGCAAGCGCCCAGCAGGACCCATGGCACTACTCGATAGCCCGCATGGTCGATGCGTGTACTTCGGCGGGGATCCTCCCGTTCTATGGGCCCTTCGGAGACATCAAGGACGTCGAGGGCTGCGAGACCCAGTTCCGCTCGGCCTTCCTGCTCGGATGCGTCGGCGCCTGGTCGCTGCACCCGGTGCAGATCGACATCGCCAAGAAGGTCTTCAGTCCTGACCCCGACGAGGTCCTCTTCGCCAAGAAGGTGATCGAAGCGATACCGGACGGACGCGGCGTCCATATGATCGACGGCAAGATGCAGGACGACGCCACCTGGAAGCAGTGTCAGGTGATGGTCCAGCTGGCCGAGATGCTCGCCAAGAAGGATCCGGATCTCGCTGAGAAGTACGAGATGAAGGCCTGAGCCAGGCCTGTTCCACTCACCTTGCCTTCGGTCAGACACCCGCTTCGGGTCAGATACAGCGAATGCGACTCCCAGGAGGTCGTGTTCAACGCGAACTACCTCGCATACAACGACGTAGCAGCGATCGAACTCTGGCGCGCCGCTATCGGTGGATATAACGAGCTGCCGAGGGCCCACGGCGTCGATGTCCTGGTCGCGGAGATCAACATTCGCTATCTGGCGCCGCTGCGCTTCGAAGACGAGATCGAGATCGAGATCGGAGTCCGAAAGCTGGGTGAGACCTCGATGAACCTAGGTGTCAGGATCTGGCGCGATTCCGAACAGACGACCGAGATCGCGACTCGGTCGGTCTTCATCGAGCCGGGTGGAAACAGCAAGACACCCATGCCAGACGCCGTTCGCGAAAAGCTGGAGGGATTCTCGATCGACTGGTAGTCGGAGATCAGGCGTCGCCGGTGCGACGCTCGAGTTCATCGAGTTGTGCTCTGATCCCGGTGGGCAGCCGGTCTCCGAAGCTGGCCAAGTGCTCTGCCACCTGGCCTAGTTGGGCGCTGACGTCCAACGGGTTCACCGTAAGCAGCTCCTCCATCTGGGCAGCGGTTACATCAGCGCCCTCGATGTCGATCTCGTTGGCCGGAGGCACCAAGCCGATCACGGACTCCTCCGCCTCTCCTCGGCCGTCGCAGCGCTCGATAACCCACTCGAGGACACGGATGTTGTCTCCGAAACCCGGCCAGATGAAGTTTCCGTCCGCGTCTTTCCTGAACCAGTTGACGAGGAAGATCTTCGGGAGTTTCGACTCGTCTGCCTTCTCCCCCATCTCGAGCCAGTGGGAGAAGTAATCGCCCATGTTGTAGCCGCAGAAGGGCAGCATCGCCATCGGATCGAAGCGCAAGGCACCCACCTCACCCGCGGCCGCGGCCGTGGTTTCCACCGACATGGTCGCGCCGAGGAACACTCCGTGCTCCCAGCTGCGTGCTTCACTGACCAGCGGCACGACGGTTGCGCGTCGACCACCGAAGAGCATCGCATCGATCGGCACCCCGGCAGGGTCTTCCCAGTCGGGGCTGATCACGGGGCACTGTGCGGCCGCCACCGTGAAGCGGGAGTTGGGGTGAGCCGCCGGATGGTCTGATTCGGGTGTCCAATCCTGGCCGAGCCAATCGATCAAGTGCTCCGGTGCTTCCTCTGTCAGCCCCTCCCACCAGACATCCCCGTCATCGGTCAGCGCGACGTTGGTGAAGATCGTGTCACGGGCGATCGATTGGATCGCATTCGGGTTCGTCTTCTCGCCGGTCCCGGGAGCAACGCCGAAGAACCCGGCCTCAGGGTTGACTGCGTAGAGACGGCCGTCCTCGCCGAAGCGGAGCCATGCGATGTCATCTCCAACGGTTTCGACCTTCCAGCCTTCGAGCGTGGGAATGAGCATTGCGAGGTTCGTCTTGCCAGATGCCGACGGGAATGCCGCGGCGATGTTCTTGGAGACACCGTCTGGCGAAGTCACCTTGATGATCAGCATGTGCTCGGCCATCCAACCTTCGTCATGTGCCATGGCAGAGGCGATCCGCAATGCCAGACACTTCTTGCCGAGCAGCGCGTTCCCGCCGTAGCCGGAGCCATAGGACCAGATCTCGCGAGTCTCGGGGTAGTGGACGATGTACTTCTCGGTGTTACACGGCCAAGGGACGTCCTCGGCGCCGTCACTCAAGGGAGCTCCGACCGAGTGGACGCAGGGGACGAAATCACCGTCGGATCCGAGCGCCTCGAGCGCTGCGGCACCCATCCTCGCCATGATCCGCATCGATACCACGACGTACGGGGAGTCCGTCACCTCGACACCAAGGCGGGCGACCGGGGCGCCGATTGGTCCCATCGAAAACGGAATCACGTACATCGTCCTGCCCTTCATCGAACCAGCGAACAGCCCCTTCATCTGTTCCCGCATCTCGGCTGGGTCTGACCAGTTGTTGGTCGGACCTGCATCGACCTCCTGCTCAGAGCAGATGAAGGTGCGGTCTTCGACGCGGGCGACGTCGTCAGGGTCCGACCGCGCGAGGAAGGAATTGGGTCTCTTCTCCTCAGAGAGCCTGAGGAAGGTTCCTGCCTCGATGAGCTCCTCGCAAAGCCGGTCGTACTCGGCCTGTGACCCGTCACACCAGTAGACCGAATCGGGCTGCGTCAACTCTGCGATCTCGTCCACCCACTCGACGAGTTTGGAGTTGTCGGTTGGCGGCTTGGTCGGGTTCTCACTCACGTTTCGGGGCTGCTCCTCTCGGATCGATCGTGGAAATTTTCACGGCGGCGGATCTAATTAGACGCCGGCAGTTTTCCATTCTTTACGAAATCGACCAGCGATGACTTGCCGACCCTTGCGCAGCCCGGTCGGCTAGGGTTCTTCGACCGAAGTTCGGCACAACCATCCGGCTTTGGCTCTACCTCATGCGCTTCTACGAATTCGAATCCCGAAAGATCGTCGAACTGGCCGGCATCCCGGTCACCGAATACGGCTTCTGTAAGACGGCAGACGAAGCGAAGGCTGCTGCGGAACGAATCGGAGGACCTGTAGTGGTCAAGTCCCAGGTGCTTACCGGAGGCCGGATGAAAGCCGGTGGGGTGAAGTTCGCGGACTCACCTGAGGAGGCAGCCGCGCTCGCCGAGGAGATACTCCAGCTCGAGATCAACGGACACATCCCGAGAGGGGTTCTGGTGGACCCCAAGGCTCAGGTGAAGCAGGAGTACTACGCGGGTGTGGTCTGGGACGGAACAGCGAAACGGCCACTGATGCTGTTCAGCGACATGGGCGGAATCGACATCGAAGAGGTCGCCGAAAAGCATCCGGATCACGTGGGCCGGGGACATGTCTCCAACCTCCTGCCGATCTCCGACTACGAGGCGAAGAAGGTAATCGCAGCAACCGGCGTGACAGGCTCACAGCTGAATCGCGCAACACCCGTTCTGGCCCGCTTGGCGCGTCTGTTCCGCGACAACGACATGACCCTTGCCGAGATCAATCCGTTGGCCGAACTCGAAGACGGCAGCTTCGTTGCCCTCGATGCACACATGGAGATGGAAGACGAAGCCAAGGGACGACAGAAACGACTGCTCGAGGGGGAACTCAGCATCGAGCCGGAAGACACGCGAGAGCCCTACGAGCCGAGCGAGTTCGAGCGGTCCGTCAAGGCAATCGACTCGGCCGATCACCGCGGAGTCATCCAGGGCAAGGACCACGGTTTCGAGGGGAATCTCGGCCTGGTGATCGGAGCGGGTGGCGGCTCACTGACCCTCACCGATGCGGTACGAAGCCAAGGTGGCAAGCCAGCAAACTACTCGGAGATCGGTGGCAACCCCTCAGTAGCCAAGGCGTGTGGCCTTGCCAAGGAGGTCCTCGGCAAGGAGGGCGTGGAGAAGATAGCCGTGATGATGTCGATCGTCTCCAATACCCGGGTGGACATAGTGGCCCGCGGAGTGATCAAGGCCTGCCTCGAGCTCGACAAGGATCCGGCCGAGACGATCGCGATCTTCCGAATACCGGGCGCATGGGAAGAGGAAGGCTTCAAGATCCTCGACAAGTACGGTGTCGAATACTGCGATCGATCCGTTTCGATGTGGGAAGCCGCCGGGCGGGCGGTCGCGAAGATCCAGGGAGCGGAGGCCTGACAGATGTCGATCCTGCTCGACAAGGACTTCACCTTCATCGTCCAGGGCATCACGGGCCGCGAGGCCGTAAACCTGACCCGGGAGTGCCTCGACTACGGCTCCAATGTGGTTGGCGGAGTCACCCCGGGACGCAAGGGGCGGGAGGTTCATGGGGTACCCGTCTTCGACACGGTCGAGCAGGCAGTCGAGAACCATGGCTCGCCGGTGGACGGCTCAGTCGTGACCGTACCCCCCGCCTTCACCAAGGACGCCGTCTTCGAGGCCCTGGAAGCTGGAATGAAGTTGATCGTGATCGTCACCGAACGGATCCCCAGAGGCGACGTGGCCGAAATGGTCGAGCTTGCCGACTCGAAGGGCGCACGGATCATCGGCCCGAACTGCCTCGGACTGATCGTGCCCGAGGTCTGCAAGATGGGCGGGATCGGTGGTCCGGCGAAAGACGCCGCAAAGGCCTACGCCCCGGGATCAGTCGGCGTGATGTCCCGCTCGGGAGGGATGACCACCGAGATCTCCTCCTCACTCACCGCTGCAGGCCTGGGAGTAAGTACCGCCATCTCGATCGGGGGCGATGCGATCATCGGGTCGACCTACGCGGAGCTGATGCCGTTCTTCGAAGCAGATGAACAGACCAAGGCGATCGTGATCTACACGGAGCCGGGCGGTCGCATGGAGGCGCAGCTGTCGGAGTGGGTGTCGGAGAACGACTCACGCCTCCCCATCGTCGCGTTCATGGCCGGAAAGTTCATGGACGACGAGGAGATGAAGGGAATGAGCTTCGGACACGCCGGGACGATCGTCGAGGGCGCAGAGGACACAGCGACCCAGAAGATCGCGAGGCTCGAGGCAGCGGGTATAGCCGTGGTCGAGCGGATCGACGAGATCCCTGCCGCTGTGGCGGAGAGGATCGGGGGCTGACCGTGGCCGGGGGCGACCTGTACGGCGTGTTCATCGAGGTGAGCATCGAGGATGCGGTCGCCTCGGACGCTGCGATCGCGGCAAAACTCGAGGAGGTGTGCCCGGTCGACATCTTCGCTGTCGTGGATGGCAAGGCCACGGTCGTGGCCGAGAACACCGATGAGTGCGTCCTCTGCGGGCTCTGCATCGAGGCTGCTCCGAGTGGCGGTGTGACCGTTCGCAAGCTCTACGACGACACCATTCTCGAGTAGCGCCGGTTCCTGCAGGACGCGCCAATGCAGGGCGGCGTGGGTCAAACTGAGCCGATGAACTTCATCAACGATGTGGTCGAGTCCTTCCCTTCCGCGAAGAAGGCCGTGATCGCAATCGACAGGCAAGGGGACGTGCGCTCCTGGCACTTCGGAGAGCTGTTCGCGATGAGCGCCGGTCTCTCGGGAGCGATGGTTGCCAGAGGCGTGAAACGGGGAGATGTGGTGATGACGCTCTGCGGCAGCCGGATCGAGTGGGTGCTCACCATGCTCGCCTGCTTCCGGATGGGCGCGGTCGCGATGCCCTGTAACCCGCAACTGCGCAGGGACGACCTCTCACACAGGGTCAGTGCCGCGAACCCCTCCCTCTGCATAGGCGAGGAGGAATTGCTGCCCGAACTCCCTGACGGCGTACCCCACTTCGACTTCTCTGATCTCGCGAGGATCTTCGACGAAGACCGACCCCAGGAACCTCCGGCGGTAGCAGAGGATCTCTCCGCGGACGATCCGGCCGCCATCATCTTCACCTCCGGGACCACGGGGGACCCGCGAGGAGTGCTCTACTCGCAGCAGTACCTCGCCGGCCAGCGGCTCCAGGCTGATCACTGGTTCGGAGCACGAGAGGGCGAGGTGGCCTGGTGCACAGCGGCGCCTGGCTGGTCGAAGAGCACCCGCAACTCGTTCATTGCACCCTGGCTCGGTGGGGCGACGGCAGTAATCCACGACGGCCGCTTCGATCCAGTCGAAAGGCTCGACCTCATCGATCGGCTGGGTGTCAACGTCCTCTGCCAGGCGCCCACCGAGTACCGGATCATCGCTCGCCGTGCCGACCTGCGACCGCTGCCCTCGATCCGCCGAATGGTGACCGCGGGCGAGCCGATCAATCCGGAGATCGTCTCCGAGTTCCGCAATGTGGTCGGAGTCGGTCTCGCGGACGGCTACGGACAGACCGAGACCGGGCACCTGACCGGGATGCCTCTCGGAGAGGACGACCCTGCCCGGGACGGGGCGATGGGCAAACCGCTCCCCGGGATCCAGACTCGGGTCAACGACGGCGTCCTCGAGGTGCGGCCGGAATCGGTCCCCACCTTCTTCTCCCACTATCTGGACGAGGAACCCTTCGAAGGAGAGTGGTGGCACACCGGGGACCGAGTACGCGAAGACGCGGACGGCTATCTCTGGTTCGAGAGCCGCGATGATGACCTGATCATCTCCGCCGGGTACCGCATAGGTCCTTTCGAGGTCGAGTCTGCGCTGATCGAGCATCCGGCAGTGGCCGAGGCGGCGGTGGTCTCGGCGCCAGATCCCGAGAGGGGATCGGTAGTCAAAGCCTTCGTGGTGGTTCGCCACGGGGAGCCCGACGACGCACTAGTCATCGCACTCCAGGAACACGTGAAGGCGGTCACCGCCCCCTACAAGTACCCGCGCGAGATCGAGTTCCTCTCGGAACTCCCGAAGACTCCCAGCGGAAAGATCAGGCGAGCGGAACTCCGCGGGGGCTGAGAGCGTGGACCGAGCCGATGAGGCGCATCGTCTGCAAGACGTTGGCCGTGAGCGAGCCGCGATGCGAGAGATCTTCCTCACGACCCTCTGCGGGCTCCTCTCGATCGGCGCCCTCCTCCCCGTTCTCCCGATCTACATCACCGAAGAGCTCGGCTTGGGCAAGGTCAGTGTCGGTTTCGCGATCGGCGCCTATGCCATCACCGGGATCGCCTTCCGGCCAATAGCCGGATGGCTCGCCGATCACCGCAGCCGACGTCTGGTGGTGATCATCGGATCACTTACAACCGCCATCGCGGGCGGGCTCCTCTTCCTGCCACTCGGGTTCGTCTCTCTGGTCGCATCCCGCCTGCTGCTCGGTGCGGGCGAAGGCGCAGTTTTCACCGCCGGTTCGGCCTGGGTGATCGATCTGGCCCCGCCGGCACGGAGAGCCAGACTGATCGGCCTGTACGGACTCTCGGTCTGGACCGGCCTGAGTATCGGGCCGCTCATCGGGCAGACGCTGTTCGATCTGGGTGGATACGACCTCGTGTGGGGATTCGCCATCGCGGGCCCCCTCCTCGCCGCAATACTCGCGAGCCGGATTCCTGACCCCTTCAAGCCGAAGCACATCGAGGGAGAACGCCGGAAGTTCATAGCGCGCGAAGCCCTCGGGCCGGGTGGCGCCTTGGCTCTTGCCTCGGTCGGATACGCGGCGATCGCCTCTTTCATCGTCTTGCACCTGAAGGCACAGGGGGTCGGACATGGTGCTCTCGTCTTCTCGACCTTTGCAGCAGCTCTGGTGATCACCCGCGTGATCGCCGGTGGTTTGCCGGACCGCCTCGGGCCACGCAGGGTTGCGGCCGTTGCCGCGGTGCTCGAGTCAGTCGGACTCGCGTTGATAGCGCTGGGTGGCGAGCTCAGCACCGACGTGATCGGCGCCGTGATCATGGGAACCGCATATTCGGTCCTGTACCCCGCGCTCTCGTTGATCGTCATCGAGAGGGTCCCACCGTCTCGGCGAGGAGCAGCCCTAGGTACGTTCACCGGTGCCTTCGACTTCGGTGTCGGTCTAGGCGCACCAATGGTCGGGGTGGTCTCGGCGCTGACCGGTTACTCCGGCGGATTCCTCTTCGCTGCCGTTCTCGCCCTCCTCCCCGCCCTGGCCTACCTGTTCACGCTGGTCAGGCGAGCACCCCGGGTAGCCTGACCCGTATGCCCAACCATCTGACCGACGAGACCAGCCCCTACCTGCTGCAGCACCGTGACAATCCGGTCGACTGGTGGCCATGGTGCGAAGAGGCCCTTTCCCTCGCAAAGCGCGAAGACAGGCCCATCTTGCTTTCGATCGGATACTCCGCCTGCCACTGGTGCCACGTGATGGAGCGCGAGTCGTTCGAGGATCCAGAGACGGCGGCCGAGATGAATCGCGATTTCGTCTGCATCAAAGTCGACCGCGAGGAGCGACCCGATGTAGATGCGATCTACATGGAGGCGGTCCAAGCGATGACCGGCCAAGGGGGCTGGCCGCTGACAGCCTTCTGTGACCCCGATGGCGTGCCCTTCTACGGTGGGACCTACTTCCCACCTGAGCCGCGCCAGGGGATGCCGAGTTTTCGACAGGTATTGACTGCGGTGATCGAGGGGTTCCGCGAGCGACGTGAGGAGATCGATGCCTCGGTCTCTCAGATCCGCGAACGCCTGGGAGTGACCGCTCAGATCGCGGATACCGGTCAAGAGATCCCTGCCGGTACATCGGCGAAGGCAGAGGCTGACCTCCTGTCGTCAGCCGACCGCCAGTTCGGCGGCTTCGGCGGTGCCCCCAAGTTCCCCCCCGCAAGCGCGCTCGAATTCCTGCTGGACAGGGATGAGACCGACGTAACCACCCAGACTCTCGACGCGATGCTCTGCGGTGGAATCTTCGACCAGCTTGCCGGAGGCTTCGCCCGCTACGCCGTGGATCAGCGCTGGCTCGTCCCGCACTTCGAAAAGATGCTCTATGACAACGCCCTGCTCGCCAGGTGCTACCTGTCGGGATGGAAGACGACCGGAAGGGAGTCCTGGGCTGATGCCACGAAGCAGACCCTCGACTGGGCGCTGGCGGAGATGCGGGGTGAGGAGGGAGCCTTCTACTCGGCTCTGGACGCTGATTCAGAGGGTCGGGAAGGCACCTTCTACATCTGGTCGGAGGAGGAGATGCGGGGAATCCTCTCTACAGGAGGACTGAGCGACCTCGAGGTAGAACAGACCCTCGGGTACTGGGGAGTGAGCAAGAGTGGGAATTTCGAGGGCCAGAACGTACTCCACGTCGCCGCCGGCCCCAGCGCCTCTCCTCCCGATTGCCTCGACCGAGCTCGAGAGCTGCTCCTGACCGCAAGAGCGGCGCGTGTCAGACCGGGACTCGACGACAAACGCCTGTGCGCGTGGAATGCCCTGATGATCTCCGCTCTCGCAGATGCTGGCGCCGCGTTCCAAGATGAGAGATACCTCCAGTCCTCGATCGACTGCGCACGATTCATCCTCGACGAGATGCGCACCGAAGAGGGTCGCCTGCTCCGCACATGGAAGGAGGGACGGGCTTCCCTGAACGCCTATCTGGAGGACTACGCGTTCCTGCTCGAAGCGATGCTCGATCTCCACGCTGCCACTCTCGACCCCTACTGGTTCGACGAAGCCCGGGCGTTGGCCGACCTGATCATCGAGCACTTCGAGGACTCGGAGTCCGGCGGTTTCTTCACGACGTCACATGACCATGAGCAACTGCTGGTTCGCCGCAAGGCCTTGGACGATCACCCCATTCCCTCCGCCACCTCGTCCACAGCCCTCGGTCTGCTCCGGCTTTCGCTGCTGACAGGCTCCGAGCACTACCGCCAATCGGCGCTCCGTGCGATCTCTCCTCTCGCCGAGATCGCAGCATCCAACGCGAATGGATTCGGGCACCTGCTCCAGGCGATCGACCTCGCCACCACGAACGCGCCGCAGGAACTGGCCATCGTCTATCCGAGCGAAAATCAGAGCAGTCCGTTCCCCGGCGGTGCGCTGGCCGCCGTGGCGGCGCGATCTGCGTTGGCCCACACAGTCGTCGGCGGAGGGCCGGAGGGTGCCGATCGTCCCGAGCTGCTCGAGGGAAGGACCTGCCTCGAACAGATGCCGACCGCTTACCTCTGCGAAAGCTTCTCATGCCGGCGGCCGGTCGACCGTCCGGAGGAGTTGAAGGAGCAGCTCGAATCCAGCTGAGGCGCGTCCGCGAGCGGGACTAGCGTGATCCCATGCTCAGCGCAGCACTGTTCGGGGGCTTGGCGGCGACATCGCTTTTGCTGGGAGCGGCTCTCGGCCTGACCGGGCGGGTCAGCACGAGGGCGATGGGCCTGATCATGGCCTTCGGTGCGGGCGCCCTGATCAGCGCACTTGCCTTCGAGTTGACCGATGAGGCCTTTGCTCTCGGGGGAGGCGACGCAGTCGCCATCGGACTCGCCCTCGGGGCCATGACCTACTTCGTCGGCGACGAGTTGATCGCCCGCTCGATCGAGACCAGGAGGTCGCGCAGGAGGCACGGGAAACCTGATGCTGCGCAGGGGCCGAAGGCGTTGCTGCTGGGGGCCATTCTCGACGGCATCCCGGAATCTGTCGTGATCGGGATCAGCCTGCTCCACGGCAAGGGCGTGAGCATTCCGATCATCGTCGCCGTATTCCTCTCGAACTTCCCCGAAGCCCTCAGCTCTGCCCAGGGGATGCGCCAGGAAGGCCACTCCCCGGGCAAGGTATTCGGGGTCTGGGTGATAGTCTTAGGTGTCTCTGCGCTTGCTGCTGCGGTCGGGTATGGGGTCCTCGGGGGCGCCTCCGACAACACCGTGGGGCTGATCCTCGCTTTCGCCGGTGGGGCGGTATTGACGATGCTGGCCGACACGATGATGCCTGAGGCATTCAGCTTCGGACATCGGGCGACGGGCTTGCTCACGGTGCTGGGTTTCGCCTCGGCCTACCTGCTGTCTGCGGCCAGCTGAGGCTGTGCTCAGAGGATCGGCAGGAACTGCTCGATCTCGTAAGGCGTGACCCTGACTCGGTAGTCGTCCCACTCCTTGCGCTTGATCTCGACGAAGCGATTGAAGGCGTGCTCGCCAAGAACGCGGAGGACCAGCTCGGAGTCGGCAGCGATGTCTATCGCCTCGCCAAGGGTCGACGGCAGCTGTTCGATCCCCTCGCGGTGCCTTTCCTCGGGGGTCAGGTGATAGAGGTTCTGCTCCATCGGCTCAGGCAGCTCGTACCCCTTCTCGATCCCCTCCAGACCGGCGTGGAGCATCCCCGCGAAACAGAGATAGGGGTTGCAGGCCGGATCGGGACTGCGGAGTTCGACCCTCGTCGTCTCCTCCTTGCCCGGGTGATAGAGCGGAACCCTGATCAGAGCCGAGCGATTCCTGCGTGACCATGCGAGGTAGACGGGCGCCTCGTAGCCCGGCACTAGGCGCTTGTAGGAGTTCACCCACTGGGCGAAGAGGGGTGAGATCTCTCTCGCATGCCGAAGCTGCCCGGCGATGAACGACTTGGCGGTGTCAGAGAGGAAGTACTGGTCGTCAGGGTCGTAGAAAGCGTTGCGGCCGTCACGCGACAGTGACTGATGAACGTGCATCCCGGAACCGTTCTCACCTTGGAGGGGCTTGGGCATGAAGGTGGCATGCCAGCCGTACTTCATCGCGTATTCCTTGACCGTGATCCGGTAGGTCATGCAGTCATCCGCCATCGAAAGCGCATCCTTGTACCGCATATCGACCTCGTGCTGGGACGGCCCTACCTCATGATGGGTGTACTCGACATGGATGCCGAGCTGCTCGAGCGCCAGCACGGTCTCTCGACGAACGTCCGATCCTGCATCGAGCGTGGTCAGGTCGAAGTAACCACCCTCATCGAGCACCTCCGGTACCCCGCCTTCGGGGTTGGCCGACTTGAAGTAGAAGAACTCCAGCTCAGGGCCGACATTGAACGGCGTGAACCCCATCTCCTCGGCACGCTCGATCGCCCGACGGAGGATCCAGCGAGGATCCCCCTCATAGGGGTCCCCCCCGGGCACTCGGACATCGCAGATCATCCGCGCCACACGCTTCTCATCCTCGGGTCTCCAGGGCAGGAGCCGGAAGGTGGATGGGTCAGGGAGAGCGATCATGTCGGATTCCTCGATCGGGTTGAATCCGGTGATCGAGGAGCCATCGAATCCCATGCCCCCCTCGAAAGCATCTTCAAGTTCAGAAGCGTTGATCGAAAAGCTCTTCAGCTGACCGAGGAGGTCGGTGAACCAGAGACGCACGAATCGGACGTCGTTGTCCGCGCAGAAGGCCAAGACATCAGCCGCGCTGGTCGGCTGGCTGGCTCCAGAGTCTCTTTCCTTTCCACGGCCCATACGTGCCTGTGGAACCTTAGAGATAGTCGCTCCGAGCGGTATTTAGGCGGAACTGAGAGCGCCGAGCGAAACTTTCGGCTTGACGGCGGGTCTATACTTACATCAAGTAAGTTACTGGCTAAACGTAAAGTTAACAATCAAGCCACCAACAAGGGGTGAAGGCAATGACGGTAAAGACTGATGTCAGCCGATTCCATATCCACGACGAGTTGACGGCGCCGGATCGCAGCGCGCCGATCCTGAAGAGCATCCAGACGGCCGGAGGAGCGGTATCCAAGTTCCTCGGAGTGATGGCAGAGGCCCCGAACGTGATTCGGGCCTACACGCGGATGCGCTCGGAACTGCGGCCAGGAAATCTCGACCCAGCCACCCGCGACCGTATCGGTCTCGCAGTGGCGGAACGGCGCGGCGATGCCTACACCCTCGCCCAGTTCGCGCGTACCGCACGGTCGTCGGGGCTCGGCCTGGATGAAGTGGCCAAGGCTCGGGAGTGGACCTCGAGCGACGAGAAGCACTCGCTGCTTCTCAGGCTGCTGAAGGAGACCCTCGACGCAGAGGAGAGACCTGCCCAGTATCTGGTCGAGGAAGCTCGCGAGGCCGGGTGGACCGACGAGCAGATCCTCGAGGCGATAGCCGAGATGGCGATGGTCGAGTTCCAGAGCATGATCGCTTCGGCCGCCGCACTACCGCTCGAGAGTTCGGATCCAGCAGTTCTCGCCTCGGCCGCTTAGGGCTGGAGGCGACGAAGTCGAGTGACGGGCGCTACCCGACGATGCGGTAGCGCACCGTTGCCACGCCCTGATTGACGAAGCCGAGGCGCTTGGCGAGCTTGTAGCTGAGATCGAAGGTGCGGCCCCCGATGTACGGCCCCCTGTCCTGAACTACACCGATCTCTTGAGACCCATTCCTCGAGAAGAGGATCTTGGTGCCGCAGGGGAGCGACTTGTGGGCCACCACCGAGTGCTTCTCGGAGTTGAAGGTCTTGCCGCAGGCGGTCTGGAAGGTGCCCTTTCCGTAGAAGCTCGCAACGCCCTTCTTCATCGGCCAGTTGTTCCCCTCACCCGGGATTCCTATGCCCGCGCCACTTGCTGCCAGCCCGAGTCCGGGAACCAGGAGCATGCTGGAGCAAACCATCGAGATGGCTCCGATTGCAGCGACCTTTTTCCGTATGGGGGTCTTCACTTTCTTTCTTTCGTTGCTTTCGGGGTTAGCTGTCGGGCTCGCGCTGAAAGTTCGCGCTAGGTGGTCGATACCACCACTCGCCCCAATTCATTGGGTCCCCCGATCTCCGTACTCATACGGAGATTCAGCGGAAAGCAAGTAGATGCTAACACAATCTGGCGGCGGCGAAACCATCTCCCGCTAGGTGTCTCGACAGTGTTTCACGCCTGAGACAGGCGTGGCACCACTCGAGTTACCCCTCTTGCATTCGTGAGCGAACCTTCTCGAGCCGCGCCTGAGGCCTAACCTGCTCTCATGGAAGATGGAGAAGCAAAAGGCGCGCTCGTTACCGGCGCGGCGCGGGGCATTGGAGCGGCTACTGCCCTCCGGCTGGCCGAGGCCGGTTATGAAGTCTGCATATCCGACCTCGATCAGAATGCGTGCCAAATCGTGGCCGAGGGCATCGGCATGGGGGCCTGGGCACGACGACTCGACGTAACCGATCCGGAAGAGTGCAGACGAGCGGCCACAGAGGTGGCTGAGAGGAGCGGCGGTCTGTCTCTCTGGGTGAACAACGCCGGAATCCTCCACAGCGGCAAGGCACAGGATCAGGAACCCGACGTCTACCGGAGCATGCTCGAGGTCAACACCATGGGAACCGTAAACGGGACGCTGGCAGCTCTCGCTCCGATGCGGAAGGCCGGTAGCGGTCATGTGATCAACGTGGTCTCGTTGGCAGGACTGGTCGCGGCGCCCGGCGAAGTCGGCTACGGGGCGAGTAAACATGCGGCGATCGCCTTCTCGGTCGGCCTCCTCTACGACCTACGGAGATCGGGTATCAGCGAGATCGATATCTCCGTGATCTGCCCCGATGGGGTCTGGTCACCGATGATCGCCGACAAGGTGAACGACCGAGACACGGCAGCCAGCTTCAGCGGTTCGATTCTCATGCCTGAGGATGTCGCGCGACGGATCGAGGCGGTGGCGAAGCGACCCAAGGTGGTGACGGCTATCCCCCGCTGGCGCGGGGCCATGCTGCGCCTCTTCGATGCCTTCCCGGGCCTCGGCCTCCGACTCCTGCCTGCACTACTGCGGGACGCCGAGCGTAAGCAGCGCAAGTTGGCCGAGCGGGTAGCCGCCGGCAAGTTCCCACCCGCCTGACGCAAGGCTCGAGTATCTCTTCAGAGGACTGTCAGAAGACGGAGGGCCGCCCTTGCGGGCGGAGCGGGACTGGAAAGGGCCGCCCTTGCGGGCGGCCCTTTCCGTAGCGAACCTGTAAGCCGGATCTTGTCTTGGACGACCATCCATCTCGCCGGGTCTCTATCGAGAAGCGGCGGGCGCGCATTCTCTGCACGCCTGCGACCTACCTGGACCTCGTCGGGTAAAGAGTCAACGGTCCTGTTTGGCCTTGCACCGGGCGGGGTTTACCGTGCGCGCTCCGTCACCGAAACGCCGGTGCGCTCTTACCGCACCTTTTCAACCTTGCCTGTGCGCGACTCACGTGTGGCCGCGCCATCGGCGGTGTGTTTTCTGTGGCACTTTCCCGCGGGTTTCCCCGGGTGGGTGTTACCCACCGCCCTTACCCTGTGGTGTCCGGACTTTCCTCGAAGGCATCACCTCCGCAGCCGTCTGGCTCGCGTCGGACCAGTCTAGGCGAGTGCATCGGCCAGGAGGGGAAAACCCGTGCGACAGAGTCAGGCCACGATGCTCGAACCGCAGCTCGAACAACCATCGAACAGGCTCTCGCTGATGGCTCCACAGACCGGGCAGTCGGCCCGACCGCGGGCGTCGAGGTCCTCCCACACGCCGAGGATCATCCCCTCGAGCGTCAACCTCGACGGCCCGCAGTCAGCCACCGCCTCAAGACTGGCCTCGAGCAGGTCCTCCCCCTGCCCGGGCCCCTTCAGCGCGAGGGCGGCCGCGGTCACGACACCCTCCTGAAGACTCCGACGACACTCCCCACGATGCTCACTTCGTTGGAGACGATCGCTTCGAGCTCGTCGTTTTCGGGCTCGAGGCGGACGTGGTCGTCCTGTTTGAAGAATCGCTTGACCGTTGCTTCTGAGTCGTCACCTACGAGCGCGACCACGATCTCGCCGTCCTGAGCCAGTTGCGCTGGCCGCACGACCACGTAATCACCGTCCATGATCCCGACCTTCTTCATGGAATCTCCTCGGACCTTGAGGATGAAGTCACCGGTCTCTCCTCCGATAACTTGGGGTACTTGGAGGTAGTCCTCGATGTTCTCCTCCGCCACGATCGGAGAGCCTGCCGCCACGTGTCCGACCAGAGGCAGACCCGGATCCTGGGAGACAACCTGCTTGGCTTTCTCGACCAGGACCTCGATCGCTCGGGGCTTGGTCGGATCGCGTCTGAGCAGACCGAGGTCCTCGAGATTCGCCAGGTGCGAATGGACGGTCGACGAGGAGTGGAGGCCTACGGCCTTCCCGATCTCACGAACCGTGGGCGGATAGCCGTTGGTCGAGAGGTACTTGCCGATGAAATCGAAGATCTCTCGCTGCCGCTTTGTGAGGTCTCCCAAGATGTCCATTGCTTTCGTTTCCTTCCGTTGGTTTCGTTCGGTGCTGCGAACACATGTTCGCCGATCGAACAGACGTTCCTTCCCCGATTCGGACAATTCGTGATCGAACGTTCTCCGGCAACACTGCCGAGGTGGCTGCAGGGTTAGAATCGTCCTTCCTCTGGCGGCTGTGGCGGAATTGGTAGACGCGCAAGCTTGAGGGGCTTGTGTCCGAAAGGACGTGGAGGTTCGACTCCTCTCAGCCGCACCTCTCTGTTGATCGCGGGGCTGGATGCCGGCTCATCCAAGCTCAGCCCCATCCTCGAAGCGCGGTCGGGCTAAAGCTCGAGGTAGATGATCGCGTTCAGTGCCCACAGCACCGAGAACACGACGGTCCAACGAGTGAGATTCCGCTCGACGAGGGAACCGCCGCCGAAGGCACCGCCGCCCCCGATGCCGAAGGCACCGGACAGGCCCGCGTCCTTGCCTGAATGCAGGAGGACCAAGAAGATCACGATGACCGAGAAGATCACCTGCAGGATTCCCAAGACGACCGCCATTGAGCCGGAAGTCTAGCCGCTCTTGGCGTTCAGGCCCAGTTGAGACCTGACCCGGTCGATCTCCTTCAGAACATCTGCTGCTTCTGCCCGGAGCTCACCGTCGAGGCGCTCGAAATCAGCATCGTCGAGCTTTCCTGCGGCACGATCCCCCTCGGCATCACGGATCTCTCGGTATCTGGCCGCCTTGCGGGCCTCCAGCTCAGCCAGCTCCGCTCGGAGTTCCTCTCGATCGAACGCGGCCTTTGCCGCAGCCTGATCCTCCTGCTCCCTGCGTAACGGGATCGTCACGAACGCAACCAGACAGACCAGCAGGATCGCCGCAATCGCGTAAGTCATCCCGGCTCTACGACCTGCCGCCGGGGTTTGCGCCCGAACCGCTCGCCTCCCTGGCGGCCTTTGCGGCCTTTGCCACCTCGGCCCGCTGCCTCGACGAACTGGTCGGCCAGACCGCGAACAGCGCCCCGCCCACCACGAAGATTCCACCGATCCAGACCCAGATCACGAGGGGATCCCAGATGACCCGGAAGGTTGCGGCCGGGGGATCGGCCGCATACGCATCCGCGATTGCGACGATTGCGATCCCCTGAGCGACGGGTCCAGCATCGGCAAGAGCCTTGTTGCCCGCCTCGACGTCTTCCTCGATCGGCGCGAGATCCGGCTGAAACGCAGTCCAGAGATCTCCGGTACCCGAGGTGCGAAGCCCGACCTCACTCGTGGCCTCGCCCTCGAAGTAACGACCGATCGGACCCGCCGACGGATCTTGGGTCGGGTAGTACTGGCGTGCAGGTGTCAGGGTGCCGATCCGCTCACCGTCTTTCGAGACGGCGAGACGGGCGTTGAACGCGATCCGCTCGTTATTGGGGTCTACGACGAGCTTCTCGTAGGAGAGGGTGTAGTCGTCGACCTTGCCGGACTGGCCTGGTACCAAGCGCAGATCCTCCTTGGTCTGGAAACTGGACGAGGCGGTGACGGCGATCAACAGCACCACTATCCCGAAGTGCGCTGTGTACCCGCCATATCTCCGCCGGTTGCGAGCCATCGCGCTGCCGAGCGCCACCGGCAACGACTCGCCCGTGAGCGCCCTCCGAGTGATCGCCGCGCGGCCGAACTCCTGCGCGAGGGCAACGAAGGTGAACGCCGCAAACCCGAAAAGGAACAGCGCCCACGGACTCGAGGAAACATCGGTGAAGATCAAGAGTGAGATCACGGTCAGGACCGCCAGCGCAACGGGCCAGGCCAAGACCCTCAACGCAGCCGAACCGCTCAGCTGCCCCCAGGCGAACAGGGGGCCGATTCCGGTGAAGAGAACCAGCAGCACTCCGAGCGGGGCCACGTAATCGGCGAACCAGGGCGCGGCCAGAGAAGAACTGACACCGGTCACAGCTTCGGAGATCAAGGGGAAGAATGTCCCCCAGAAGATCACCGCGGTGAGCCCGACCAGCAGCAGATTGTTGATCAGGAAGATCGCCTCACGCGACAGAGGAGAACTTATGCGTCTCTCCGGTTGAAGGTCTTTGCGTCGTGACCAGATCAGCAGCGTTGATCCGAGTGAGGTGATCCCTATCAGCACCAGCAGAGGTCCGCCGACCGTCGAAGCGCCGAACGCGTGGATGGACTGCAACACGCCCGAGCGAACCAGGAAGGTGCCGATCAGGCAGAAGACGAAGGTCGCGGTAACCAGCCCCGTGTTCCAGATCTTCAGCATCCCACGGCGCTCCTGGACCTGGATTCCGTGCAGGAAGGCGGTCCCCAGCAGCCACGGCATCAGCGCTGCGTTCTCCACCGGATCCCATCCCCAGTAGCCACCCCAGCCCAACTCCTCGTATGACCATCGGGCGCCCAGCAACAAGCCGATCCCGAGGAATATCCAGGCCACCAGAGCGAACCGTCTCGTCGACCGTATCCAGGTGGTATCGAGTCTCCGAGTGATCAGGGCACCGATTGCGAAGGCGAAGGGGATCGAGAACAGCACGTAACCCGAGTAGATCATCGGGGGATGCATCGCCATGTAGGGGTTGCGGAGAAGCGGGGTCAATCCCGCGCCCTCGACCGGCACCGGATCGAGTCGGACGAACGGCGAGACCGAGAACAGCATCAGGCCACAGAAGAATGCAGCCAACCCCATCAACACCGCGGTGGCCCACGGTGCCACCTGACGCTGTGAGTTACGTGTCAAGTAGAGGACCGCAGACGAGCCTATGGAAAGCACGAAGGCCCAGAGCAACAGCGAGCCCTCCTGGCTCGACCACATTGCAGTCATCTTGTAGAAGACCGGCGTGGTGGTGGAGGAATGCTCGGCCACCGTCTGGAATGCGAAATCGTTGCGCAGGAATGCAATCTCCAAGACCAGGAAACAGATCACCATCAGACCCATGAACCCGTAGACCGCGAGACGCGACGAGTCCACCCAGCGTCGTTCCCTGCGGACGGCACCGTAGATCGCCGACCCAATCGCATAGAGGGTGGTCAGGAAACCAACGGCGAGCGCCGCGGCGCCGAGGGAGGTCATCTACCCGGGGTCCTCAGTGGCCCCGGCAGGTGCCGGGGACGGATCAAGACTTCTCCTCTGCGGTGAACTTCGAGGGACACTTGGTGACCAGACTGTCCCTTTCCGCGACGAAGACTCCTCCTTGGAGGGAACCGGTGACGATGACCTCGCGGCCCTCGCGGAAGGCGTCCGGAATGGTCCCCGAATAGCTGACCGGAAGGTTTTCACTCCCCTCCCGATCTCTGATTCGGAAACGCAGGTCCTCTCCCCTGCGGACCACGGTGTCATTCACGACCTTCCCGGTCAGCTCGTAAGTGCTTCCCGAAGTCGAGCCAATGATCTCAGAGGGCTCGCGGGCCTCGGTCGAGGCGCTGAACGAGGTGTAGACGAGTCCCGCAGCCAGCAAGACGGCAACCGAGAGCGAAACCACGAGGCGGATCTTTCTCTTTCGCGAGGGGTCCATGAACTGAAATGGATTATCGCAACCTCGCCTCCTCTACTGCGCCTCAGGCAGGGTTCAGGGTCGGTTTTCGGGTCCTGAGGAGCGATAGATGGCAGACTTGACCCATCGGCTCGGAACAGAAAACCCTCTTGATCACCGGCGCGTCATCGGGCATCGGAGCGGAGACCGCACGCCGCGCGGTGGACGAAGGCTGGTGTGTCGTACTCGGCGCCCGGCGCGAAGACAGGCTGGAGCAACTCGCCAGCGATCTCGGCGGTGAGGAGAAGGCGATCGCCCGACGCTGCGACGTGACCGACTGGGACGACCAGCAGGCGCTGGTGGCTGCCGGTATCGATGCCTTCGGCCGAATCGACGCGGTGTTCGCCAACGCCGGCTTCGGTGCCAAGAGGGGATTTCTCGAGGAGTCCGTAGAGCACTGGCGGGAGATGGTCCTGACCAACGTGTACGGGGCCGCCCTGACTATCCGTGCCTCCCTGCCGACGCTGCTCGAGCAGGACTCCGGGCACTTCCTGATCACCGGCTCGGTCGCCGGGCGGGTTGCGCTGCCAGGGTCTCTCTACTCATCGACCAAGTGGGCCGTCTCGGGAATGGGAGAGTCGCTGCGGTCGGAGTTACGGCAGATGCACCAGAACAGCTCGATCAGGGTGACCCTGATCGAGCCCGGAATGGTCGACACGGAGTTCTTCGACAACAGGCCCAGTAACGCTTTGAGCGATACGGACATCGCAAACGCGTGCCTCTACGCTCTCAGCCAGCCCGAGGGAGTGGACGTGAACGAGATACTGGTCCGGCCCTCGCATCAACCGATCTAAGCGGACGACGGGACTCGAACCCGCTACCTCGAGCTTGGGAAGCTCGCGCTCTACCAGGTGAGCTACGTCCGCAGGTGCTGTGAGGAAAGTCTAGGCATTGACGAGAGGTGGCAGGAACTCCCGGCCCACTAGCCTTTGAAACCGTGAGCGCCAAGGGATTCACAGCGACACTCTCCGTCCTCGCACTGATCGGTCTGCTGGGATTCGGCCTCCTGACCAAGGGCGGGGAGAATCTCGCCATCGGCGACCCGGCTCCCGACAAGACTCTCCCCTACCTCGACGGCTCGGGCGAAGGCAGGATTTCCGACTACCGAGGCCGATGGGTACTGGTCAACTTCTGGGCCTCCTGGTGTGAGCCGTGCAGAACGGAGGCGCCTGCACTGGAGGAGTTCTATCGCGCAAATCGTGGGGGTGGATTCCTGGTGCTCGGGATCGATCTGGATGATGCATCGCCCGACGCAGAGGCATTCGTCGAAGAATTCGGTCTCACCTACCCGCAATTGCGCGACGGGGACGGCAGGGAGAGGCGCGACGCATTTGGCATGACGGGGTTCCCCGAGTCATTCCTGGTCGACCCCGAGGGGAAGATCGCACTGATTCGTCGCGGTCCAGTGACCGCTGACTACCTGAACCGCTATATCGAGCCGATCATCAGCGGAGAGGCCACCAAGTGAGACCACACCTTCGAGCCTTGACAGCTGCCCTGGCGTCCTTCGCCTTGATCGCCGTCGCAGCGGCGCCTATCGCGGCCGCTGAGCAGGCTTCCCTGCCCGACATCGAAGACGAAGTGATGTGCCCGATCTGCGGCACCATCCTCGAGGCCTCCAACTCTCCGCAGGCGGAGCGAGAGAGGGAATTCATTCGTGCTCAGATCGCTCAGGGGAAGAGCAAGGAAGAGATCCAGGATGCTCTCGTCGTCGAGTACGGACCCGATGTCCTCGCGGTCCCCGACTCGAAAGGATTCGACCTCGTGGCCTGGGTCGTGCCCATCCTGGGGTTCCTCGTCGCAGTCGGACTGCTCGGCGTCGCGCTATGGAGGATCAAGCGCAAACCCGCGGACGAGGCGGAGACGGTCAACCGCGTGGGCAAAGAGGAGAACGAACGGATCGATCGAGAGATCGGGAACTCCGATCTCTGAGAAGCCGCAGGCTCAGCCGCGCTTGCGCTTGATCGCCCACGAGTAACTGGCGACCGGCCCGGTGAGCGAATTGGCAATCGCGCGCACACGGAAGATGTGTTGCCCGAAGGGAATCGACTTGTAGGTCTTCGGTGATGCGCAAGAGGTCCAGGCTCTCCCGTCGAGGCGGCACTGGAAACTCGAGTTGACGATGTCGGACTGGAACCTGAACGTGGCCGAGTTCGAGTTGGCCGCCTTTCGCGGTTTGGAGGTGATGCTCGCTACAGGCGGCACCGGGTCGATGCCTTCTCCAGAGAGGGAGACCGTCTCGTCTCCGTACGGACTGTTGGTGGCTGGAATCGTCATCTCGGCCAACTTGGCCCCGATGGTCGACGGTCCGAAGGCCACCGAGATGGAACAGGTGCCGCCCGGCGCGACCGCCGCCTGGGAACAGGTGTCGGAGGAGATCTCGAAGCTCGCAGCCGATTCGCCAGTGAGGAACGGGGCACCCACGATCAGGGGTTCGAGTCCGGAATTCGTGACGGTGACCACTTGGGGAGCGCTGGGTGGGTCATCGATATCCCTCTCTCCGAAGCCGACGCTGGGGCTGTCCAGCGACATGTCGGGCGTGGGTTCGGCCAGCGCAACGCCGATCGGGTCAGCCAACCCCGTGACGAACCCGCCTTCAGGCGTACTCGAGCCGCTGATCGGGGCCCGCCCGATCACATCGTTGGCGTAGTCGGCCCAGTAGATGTAGCTGCCATCTACCGCGATGCCGGTGGGAGCGGGTGTAACTGGAGCCGCGATGCCGGTGCTCAGATTCGAGACGTGATCCGTCACCTCCGTGCCGTCCGCCTTGGTGACGCGCCCGATCTGCGCGGTGGTGCGATCGGCGAAGTAGACGTAGTTCGCATCCGAAGCCAAGCCTTCGATCTGCGAACCCGACAGGGTGGCCCAGAGCGCAGCGTTCGACCCGGTCGTGTCTGCGCGCCAGATCTCCTCTCCGCGCGACCAGTAGATCCCACTCGAATCCGCCACGATGGCGGATGCGTAGCTCCCTATTCCCGGGATGAAGGCTCCGTTATGGCTCTCGGTCACCAGATCGACTCGGCCGATCGCCTCGCTGTCTCGGTTCACCCAGTAGAGGTTCCGACCATAGGTCGCGACGGCACGGCGGTCCTGCGCGGCGGTCCCGAACACCTTCCAGGCCCCGTCGGTGTCGGTGCCGTCCAGCAACGCACGCCCAATCCGAGTATTCCCGGTTGCGTAAGGCATCTCGGTCCCCCAGTAGACGTAGTTGGGACCTCCAGCCATCAAGCCCGCAGTGCCGCTCGCATCGGAGGCGAATTCTTGGTCCACACCGTCGCCGTTGCTGAGGGCACGGCCGACATCCAGCGCACCGGGGATCTGTGAACCGGCCGATATCGCGTCCTGGGTCCAGAACAGGAACTTCCCGTCCCATCCTGGATCGGTCACTGCCACTCCGAAGGGATCGATGGCACCGGTGACGAAATCCGCCTCCGGCGCGTTGGAACCTGCGATCGGAGCACGACCGATCACGTCGTTTGCCGGATCGGCCCAGTAGATGTAGTTCGAGTCGATCTCGATTCCGTAAGGAGTCGGTGTGGCCGGGGAACTCAAGCCGGTGCCGAGGTTGATGATGAAGTTCGGCTCTACCGTGCCGTCCGACTTGGCGATTCGCCCTATCCGCGCGTTGGTTCGGTCGGCGTAGTAGACGTAGTTGGCATCGACTGCGACTCCCTCTATCGCAGTTGCTCCCGATGGAGAGACCCAGGCAGCGACGTTCGACTGGTTGACGGTTCCCTTGGCGGCTCGGTAGATGGCTGCGCCCTTGGACCAGTAGAGATTCGTGTCGTCGTGGGCCACGTCGGTGGGCGCGTCCGCCTGGGCAGCGCTCCAGGTCGCGATGTTCTGACGGCCGGTCGCCACATTCGAAAGAGCAACCCTCTGAACCTTCTTGCCGGAGCTGCCGGTTCCGCTCGCGTTCTGGTCGGTCCAATAGACGTATGTGGAATCGACCGATACTCCGGGCTTGGGGGTCTGGGTATTGAACCCCATGAAGGATCCGTTCACCGAGCTGCCGGCAAGGTCAGCACGACCGATCACCGCGGTGATTCCGCTGACCGTGGAGCCCCAGTAGACGTAGCCGTCTGCGACGTCCATGAACTGCGGGGTCCCGGTCAGCCCCGTTGCAAATGTCTGGGAAACGCCCGAACCGTCGTGGTTGGCCCGCCCGATACTCGGAGCGCCGCCCGAGTTCGTGTTGGACCAGAAGACGTAGGCCGAAGACGAGGCCGGGATGGCGAGCAGGCTTGCCGATATCGCCAAGGTGGCAATCAGGGTCCTGCGCGGGAGTCTCATGTTCAAGGTTTTTTCCACTCGGTTGATTCGCGTCCCTGCCGGAGCGACTTGCGCACATTACCCGTCATAACCCGGCAGAGGTAGAAAGTTGCGACTCGTGTACAGCCTCTCCATTCCTACATCCGCTCCGGAGCGGAGATGCCGAGGAGCCCGAGAGTCGTTGCCAGCGTCTGACGCGTTACTCCGCAGAGCGCCAGGCGACTGGCCTCCACGCCGTCGCCCTCGGCACCGACTACCTGACAGTCTCGGTAGAAGGCGTGGAAATCAGCGGCCGTCGCCATCGCGTAAGCGCAGATGCGGTGTGGTGCTCGGCGCTCGGCAGCCTCCAAGACCTCTGCAGGCAGCTCGGCGATGCGCTTGATCAACTGACGCTCTGAGGGATCGACCCCGCCTTCGAACCCACCGGCATCGGGGGCGGCAGCCCCCTCCGCGGCGGCCTTGCGCAGGATGCTCGAGATGCGTGCGTGGGCGTACTGGACGTAGTAGACCGGATTGTCGGATGAGGTCTGGCGAGCGAGATCGAGATCGAGATCGACCGTGGTGTCATTGCTTCGCTGGAGCATGAAGAAGCGGGTCGCGTCCGGACCGATGTCCTCGATCAGAGACTCCAGCGTCACGAACTCACCTTTGCGCTTCGACATCTGGGCCTTCTCACCGCCCTCGACCACGTTGACCAACTGCATGATCGAGATCTCCAGTCGATCGTCGCCGAAGCCCAGTGCCTCGACACTGGCTTTGATCCTGCTCACGTAGCCGTGATGGTCGGCGCCGAGCACGTCGAAGAGCGTCGCTTCCGGATAGCGCTCGAGCTTGTCGCGGTGGTAGGCGACGTCGCCCAAGAAGTAGGTGGGCTCTCCCCCTGACCGCAACAGGACCCGGTCCTTGTCGTCACCGAACTCGGTGCTCCGGAGCCACGTGGCGCCCTCTTTCTCGTAGATGTGTCCGTGCTCGGCCAGATCATCGAGTGCCCGTTGCAGGGACCCGGCATCGTGGAGAGCCCGCTCAGATGACCAGTGGTCGAACTCGACTCCGAGGCCCGACAGGGTGTCCTTTATCCCGGAGACGATGATCTCCTCGCCGGCCAGCGAGAGGGCATTCGGGTCGTCGGCGCCCATTCCATCGGCGACCAGGCGCTCGGCGATCTCGACCACATAGTCACCTTCGTATCCGTCCTCGGGCACGCCCTCTCCTTTCATCCGAGCAGCGATCGAGAGACCGAAGCGTTCCATCTGGGCGCCCATGTCGTTCATGTAGTACTCGCGGATTGCCCGGGTACCGGTGAACTCCAGCAGTCGAGCGACCGCATCTCCGTACGAGGCGTGACGCCCCGCTGCAGCGGTCAGCGGCCCGGTGGGGTTGGCCGAGACGAACTCGATCAACAGCGTCCCACCAACACCCTGCGGCGGGCGACCGAGATCTTCACCTGCTGCCGCAAGCTCGGCAGCCGTCCCTCGGTACCAGGCGTCGGACATGAACAAGTTGAGGAAGCCGGGGCCGGCTATCTCGATCCTCTCGATCCGGTCGCTCAAGGTCTCGCTCAGCTTCGAGGCGAGTTCCTCGGCTATCTCACGGGGACTGCGATCGAGCACCGGGGCCAGCAGCATCGCGGCATTGGTCGAGTAGTCACCGAACTCGGCCTTGGGCGGACGCTCGAGACTCGGGACACCGCCTCCCTCTAGAGAGCCTCCGCGGAGATCCTCCACGCAGGAGATCACTGCCGCGCGCAGCTCGGTTACCGGATCGACGGGACCGCTCACTGGGTCGATTATGGAGAGCCTCGACGACGCGAGAATTCAAGAGGGGTTCGATCAGTAGTGATACGACTCGCCGGCGAGGATCTTGGTGGCCCGGAAGAGTTGTTCGAGAAGCACCGCGCGAGCCAACTGGTGGGCCATGGTCTGCGGACCGAGCGAAATGCGTTGATCGGCCCGGTCCAGAGCATCAGTCGCGAGTCCGTGAGGGCCTCCGATCAGAAAGCAGAGGTCGACTGCGGCCAACTTGCGAGAATCGAGCCACTCGGCCCACTGCTCAGATGACATGGCGGCGCCATCGGCGCTCAGCGCAACGACATGAGCGCGTTCGGGTATGCGCGCAGCAAGGGATTCGTCGTCACGTACCTCGATCAACTCGACCGGCAACCTCCTGGACAGCAGCTTCAGGTAGTGGGCGTCGGCTTCGGCGAACGGCATCTTGGCTTTGCCGACCGCGATCAACATCGTCCTCACCGTGGCCTCTCTCCTCTCTGCCAGGAAAGCGCCAGTCCTATCCGCTGATCGGTGGTGGGGTGCGTGCCGAAGAGGAACTGACTCCAGCCGGGAGGATCGGGCTGAGCGAGGTTCGTCTCGGCGAGCCTGCGCTGCAGGCCGATCAGTGCACCGGGTGAATCGGTCAGCTCCAGGGCGCGAACGTCGGCATTCCGCTCGACCGAACGCGAGAGACCGTTCCCGACCGTCTGTATGGCTGTGATCGCGATTGCGATCGCGAGTACGAGAGCCGGGAGGGCTTCCGGCAACCCTCGCGATGAAGCCCGTCCAGGCGCAAGCCGGTCACCCATCAGCGCGACGAACAGGACCGCGAGCGGGCAGACGATCGCCACCCAGAGCAGGCCCCGCCAGAGGTCGTTTCGCTCGGCATGCGCGAGTTCGTGTGCGATGACCGAGCGCCGCTGATTTGCAGGAAGCCCGGCGATCAGCGTGTCATAGAGGACGACCCGTTTGGTGGTGCCGATCCCGTCGACGAATGCATTGATGCCCGTGGTCCTGCGGCTGGCATCCACCCGATAGATACCGCCTACGTCCACACCCGTTGCCTCGGCCAGGCGGAGGACATCGGTGCGAGCCGGACCTTCTTCGAGCTCCTCATAGTCGTTGAAGATCGGCGACAACACCGCCGGACCAGCCCATGTGATCAACACCGCTGTCGCGATCACGCCTGCCGCGCCGGGTATCCACCAGCGAGCACCGAACCTGCGAGCCAGCCAGAGGGCACCCATGAGGATCGCGCTCCCGATCGCGACGAAGATCACGGTCGCCAAGAGCCAGTCGACGAACCAGGCTCCGAAGCCCTGAGTGGACAGCCCGACCTCCGCTGCCCTCTCGTGACTCGCGATCGCGAACGGCAATCCCACGGTCTGCAGTGCCAGCAACAGCGAAGCGGCGACTGCGACGCCGTAGAGGGCGGGCCGGGTGGCCGCCCGGCCAGTAAGGAGTCCGCGCAGACGCCTGGACAGAGGGCCTACCACCAGTGCCAGCAGGAAGAGGGTCTGCGCGAGTAGCTGGCATACGTAGAGCCAGCGCTGTCCATCTCGGAACGACGTGGAACTACTCAGGAACTCTGCATCGAACCAGTCAGAGACATCCACCGCCGCGGGAGAGATACCCGTCTTCGGTGCCATCAGCCACGCAGCCACTATCGCGAGGGTGACCGCTGCCCCTGCCACTGCCAGAATGCCGAGTCCGCCTGGCTTGGCAGGGCGATTTCGGGCCGCCCGTTCCATATGCCTACGATAGTCATCAGTGTCGAACCCCTCGCAGGCAGGGGGCACGACTTTCAGACAATGCGCATCGCTGCGATTACGGACATACACGGCAATCTGCCCGCCCTAGAGGCGGTCCTTTCCGATATCGAGAAGGCTGAGATCGAGCGGATCTGGTGTCTGGGTGACACCGTGGGGTATGGCGCCTTCCCGAACGAGTGCGTGAATCTCGTCCGTGAGAGGTGCGAGGTGAGCCTGGTTGGAAACCACGACCTGGCCGTGACAGGTGAGATCGACACCGGACTCTTCTCCCCCTCGGCGGCGGAGGCGGTCAAGTGGACGCAAGGAGAGATAGGCAAGGAGGCGCTCGAATTCCTTACCGGCCTCCAGCCCGAGACGACTCTCGACGAGGCGTCGCTCTACCACGCCTCGCCGAGAGATCCGGTTTGGGAGTACGTACTCGGAGGGGAACAGGCCGAGGCCTGCCTCGAGGTTCAGGCGCGACCCATCTCGCTGATCGGCCACTCCCACGTCGCGCTCTTCTTCTCGAACACGAGCGGAGAGAGCGCGGATCTCGACGGCGGACAGTGTCCTGAAGGAACCGAGCACGGGGTCGACGAGGGCCGCTGGTTGCTCAATCCGGGGAGCGCAGGACAGCCACGCGACAACGACCCCAAGGCCGCATGGCTGGAGCTCGATCTCTCCGATGCCGGACGGGTGGCACGTTGGCGTAGATGCGAATACGACATCGATCGTGCGGCTCAGGCGATCAGGGACGCAGGACTTCCCGCGATGCTCGCAGAAAGGCTCTACTCAGGGCAATGAATTCCACGACTAGGATCAAGCGGATGTGGCGGCGAGTCCTCACAGGCGGTACGGGCATGGTGATTGCGATCGCCATCAGCGCCTGCGGCAGCAGCCCTAGCAACGGCCTGAATCAGACTGACTCGGACGTACTGCTCTCCGAGCTCGACCAGATCCGATCCTTCCTCGCTGCCGGCAGTTGTATCTCTGCGGGATCTCACGCGCTCACCTTCCTCTCGGAGGTGCAGACTCTGCCGGCGGACACCGACCCCGACCTGCGTCAGGCGCTCGAGAACGGCGCCCAAAATCTCACCGTGCTCCTGGACGACCCTGCGAACTGCAGCGCGCCTGCCCCCACCACGACCACCACCCCGTCCACCACGACCACCACCCCGTCCACCACGACTACTCCTCCGCCCACGACCACGACTACACCGACCACTACCACCACTCCTGGGGGCGGGGGCAGTGGAGGGATCAGTCCCTAGATGGCGATCGAGCGACGCGGCGAGATGATCGCCGACAGATACAGGGTCGAGGGAAGGCTTGGCTCAGGGGGGATGTCGAGCGTCTTCGAGGCCGTAGACACGATCCTCGAGCGCCGCGTAGCCGTGAAGGTGTTGGCTGAGCACCTCTCGGATGACGAACGGTTCGTGGCGCGCTTCCGGCGCGAGGCACTTGCAGTGGCCAAGTTGGTGCATCCGAACATCGTTCAGGTCTATGACACAGGCATCGACGCAGGCAGGCACTTCATCGTGATGGAGTACCTCCGAGGCAAGTCCGGGGCTCAGATCCTGCAGGGCAAACGCGAACTCGATGTGGATACGGCGGTGGAGATCGGCATTCAGGCCTGCGCGGGGCTCGACTACGCCCACCGCCACGGAATCATCCACCGTGACGTCAAACCCGGGAACCTGATGATCCTCGGTGGCAGCGCGGTGGGAGGAGGCGAGATGAACGTGAAGATCGCGGACTTCGGCATCGCCCGTGCCAGCGAGCAGTCGAGGATCACACAGGTCGGGTCGGTCGTCGGAACTGCCGCTTATCTCGCGCCGGAACAGGCCAGAGGCGAGGAGGCGACGCCCGCTTCGGACGTCTACGCGCTCGGCGTGGTCCTCTATCAGTTCCTCTGTGGACGACTTCCCTATGAGGGGGCGACCCTCTCCGAGCTCGCCGTCCGTCAACAGAGTGAGCAGCCGCTCGCACCAGAGACCTACAACGCCAATGTTCCCCACGGGGTGAGTGAGGCCGTCCTGGTGGCTCTCGAGAGCGATCCGGAGCGGCGATTCGCATCTGCAGGTGAGCTCGCCGACGCACTCGGTCGAGGACTTCGCGGGGAGTTCGAAGACTCGTCATCCGAGGCGACGACGCGGCTCGCAGCCGGAACCGAAGCCGCCACGAGGATCGCACGGGACGAGACGAGCACGACCGTACAACCGCGGGAACGAAGGAGGCGCCAAGCACCCCCGCCCCGCCGCCGGATCCCGCGCGACGAGTCCCGGAGGGAAGCGCGTCAGCCTCGGGCGAAGAGGTCGGGCAACGCAGCGAAGAACCTCGGCGCGCTGATCGTGTTGATGCTGCTGGCCGCCGTGGTAGCGGGGTTGGTTGTTCTCACCACCGGCGACAGTTCCCAGAAGGTCGATGTCCAGAACGTAGTGCGAGACGACGTCCAAGAGCAGATCAATGCGCTCGAGCAACTGGTCCGCGACAACCAGCGCTGATACCGCCGTCAGCCCTCAGTTTCCCAAGGGGATGCGCCCGAGAGGATCGAGCGTTTGAAGTCTTCGTATCTTCCGTCGGCGATGGCTGTTCGGGCAGCCGAACCGAGCTGCTCCATGAAGGTGAGGTTGTGGATCGTGAGCAACTTGACCGCCGTCAGGTCCTCACCCCGGACCAAGTGGGCGAGGTAGAGGCGGCTGTGATCGGTGCACGCCTCACAGGGGCAGCCCTCCACCAAGGGCCCTTCGTCGGTCGTATACCGGGCACGGCGTAAGTCCAACCTGAAGCGCGATTCGGGTTCCGGGGCAAGTGCGGTTCCGTGACGAGCCAGCCTGGTCGGAACAGCACAGTCGAGGGTGTCCACACCTCGGGAAACCGCCTCGAGCACATCGTCTACCTCTCCGATCCCGAGCAGATGACAAGGCGCCTCGGGAGGGAGCAACGCGGTGGTGATGCCGACCACCTCGTACATCTGTGACTTCTCTTTGCCGAGGCTGCCTCCGATGGCAACACCGTCGACGCCCGAAGCGCAGATGTACTCGACCGACTCGCGTCGGAGGTCCTCGTAGATCCCGCCCTGCACAATCCCGTAGACGGCTTGACCTGCCGGACCGTTCTCGAGATGCCAAGTGAGGCAGCGATCCAGCCAACGGTTGGTCCGTTCCATGGAATGAGCCGTGTAGTCGCGATCGGCGTGGAAGGGCGTGCATTCGTCGAAGACCAACGCAATGTCGGAGCCGAGCTTCGCCTGGATCTCCATCGATTCCTCCGGGCCGATGAACTGCTCGGATCCATCGGAGAGCGAACGGAACGAGACTCCGCGCTCGGTGATCTCGACCTTCGCTCCTGAGCCTGGCATCTCGCCACGCCGACCCTTGATCTCATCGGCTACGCCGCCGTGCGCCAGTGAGAAGACCTGGAACCCACCGCTATCGGTGATGATTGCCCCGTCCCAGTTCATGAATCCGTGAAGACCTCCGGCCCGTTCGATCAGATCGGGACCCGGAGCTGCCAGCAGGTGGAATGTGTTGCCGAGGACCATCTGGTAGCCGAGCCCGTCGACCTCGCGGCTGGTCAACCCCCGAACCGAACCTTTCGTCGCAAGCGGAACGAAAGCCGGGGTCTCGACCGGTCCGTGCGGAGTCTGCAGCACACCTGTACGGGCTTCGCCGTCGCGAGCGGAGATCTCGAACCTCAGACGAGCAGGGTCGCTGCGCACGAGCGCCTATCCGCCTTCGGCGGAAGTCTGCAGCAAGCTCACTCCGGTCATCTGGCCGGGCTGGGCGATCCCCAGCAGGGACAAGATGGTGGGTGCGACGTCGGCGAGGATTCCACCGTCTCGCAATGCCACTCCATGGGAAGTGCAGATGAAGGGCACCGGGTTCAGCGAGTGAGCCGTGTTGGGCGAACCGTCCGGCTCGAGCATCTGTTCGGCATTGCCGTGATCCGCAGTCACCAGACAGACCCCTCCGCTCTCGTGGACAGCCGCAACCACCTCGGCGAGCCTGCGGTCCACCTCCTCTATCGCAGTCACTGCAGCCGGGATGACCCCGGTGTGGCCGACCATGTCGGGGTTCGCGAAATTGATCACGCCGAAGCGGAACACGCCTTCCCTCCACCTCTCGATGAAGCTGCCCGCTGCGTCGGCCGCGCTCATCTCGGGACGCTCGTCATAGGTCGCAACGTCTCGCGGTGAGTCGACGAGAGCGCGCTCCTCCCCCTCCCACTCCTGCTCCTCACCGCCGTTGAAGAAGTAGGTGACATGTGCGTACTTCTCGGTCTCTGCGGCGTGGAGTTGGCGCCCACCAGATGCGGAGATGACCGACGCGAGCGTCACCTCGGGGCGCTCGGGCGGGAAGGCGACCGGGTGATCCCACTCGTCTCGATAGCTGGTCATCGTGGTCACCGAGAGCAACGGTGCTGTCTTCCTCGGGAAACCATCGAAGTCGGCGCTCGACAACGCTTCGGTGAGCTGCCGGGCGCGATCAGGGCGGAAGTTCAGGAAGATGACCGGATCCCCCTCGGCTGCTCCGTCGTAGTCGCCGATGACGGTAGGCGCGATGAACTCGTCTGTCTCTCCTCGCTCGTATCCGGATTGGACGGCCTGCATGGCATCGGGTGCACGCTCGCCCTCTGCGTGCACGATCGAGTCATACGCCCTCTGGGTGCGCTCCCAACGACGATCCCTGTCCATCCCCCAGTAGCGACCGCCTACCGTCCCGAAGCGACCTGCGCGCCGTAGCCAGCGCGTCGCCTCTTCCACGTATCCCGCGCCGGACGATGGAAGCGTGTCGCGACCATCAGTCATCGCGTGCAGCACCAGGTCAGGCACTCCGCGGTCAGCTGCCATCTCGACCATCGCTTCGATGTGCTCCCAGCCGGAGTGCACGCCTCCGTCGGAAAGCAGGCCGATCAGATGCAGCCGGCCCCGCGCCTCTATCGCCTGCTGGCATGCGGCGAGGAGGGCGGGGTTCTCGAAGAAGCTCCCGTCGGCAATGGCCGCGTCGATTCGCGCGAGGTCCTGCTCGACGATCGCCCCCGCGCCGAGGTTGAGGTGTCCCACCTCGGAATTCCCCATCTGGCCCTCGGGCAGACCAACGTCCGGTCCGCTGGTCGAGAGAGTCGTGTGGGGGTATCTCTCCCACAGTGAGTCGAAAGCAGGGGTCTGAGCCAGCGTGACGGCGTTACCGGGGCCTTCGTCAGCCAAGCCCCACCCATCGAGCACGATCAGGCAGACCGATGTGACCGGAGTCGAGTCAGGACCCGGTGGGATATCGATCTCGGCACTCACGCGGAGGCCGCGGATGAGGCGATCGCGGCGAAGTCCTCGGGATCGAGGCTGGCACCACCAACCAGCCCGCCATCGACGTCTTCGAGCGAAACCAGCTCGGCCGCGTTCTCGGGCTTCATCGATCCTCCGTAGAGAATCCTGAGTGCATCCGCTCCCTCGTCGCTCCGGCCTGCGAGCAACGCCCGGATGAGCCCACAGGCCTCCTGCGCCTGTTCGGGGGTTGCCGTCTGACCGGTACCGATCGCCCAGATGGGCTCGTAGGCGATCACGATCTGTGCGAGATCTCCCCCGGAGACGTTGGCCAGATCGGCCCGCACCTGATTCGCCAGCACCTCATCTGTCTTGCCTCCGCTCCGCTCCGCCTCGGTCTCACCGACGCAGAGAATCGGGGTCAGCCCGGCCTCCAACGCGGCCGGGACCTTCTCTGACAGCGACTCGTCGGACTCTCCGAACAGCTCTCGCCGCTCGGAGTGGCCGAGCACGACCGCATGTACACCGAGGTCGGAGAGCATCGCCGCCGATACCTCGCCCGTGAAGGCTCCCGACTGCGCCTGGTGCATGTTCTGGGCCGCGACCTGTATCCCCGACCCTTCACAGGTCGAGACCGCTGCCTCGAGGGATGTGAAGGGCGGACAGATCACGACCTCCACCTGATCGAGTGGCGGTTCGAGGCCGATGAACGCCTCCACGAACTCGCGGGTCTCGGCGCGGTTCTTGTGCATCTTCCAGTTGGCTGCCATCAGTGGCTTGCGCTCTGACATCTCGTCAATCCTCCTCTACCGGAAGCAAAGCCGCAACCCCCGGGAGGGTTTCGTCCTCGAGCAGCTCGAGCGAGGCGCCGCCACCCGTAGACACCCAGTCGATCCTGTCCGCGAGCCCGAACTCATCGACCGCGGCAACCGAATCCCCTCCACCGACCAGGGTCCGGCCTGGGGCGCTGGCTACCGCCTCGGCAACGGCCTTGGTACCTGCAGCGAAAGGCTTCAGTTCGAATGCACCCATCGGCCCGTTCCAGAGTACGGTCCCCGCCCCGGCGATCCTCTCCGCATAGGAATCAGCGGTGTTCGGACCGATATCGAGGCCCATCCAGCCATCCGGCACCTCCGTACCCTCGAGGTAGCGGGTCTCGGTTTCAGCGGAGAAGTCACGACCAAGTTCGAGATCGACCGGGAGGAGCAGTTCACAGTCTGAGTCCGTCGCGTCCTCCATCGCACGGCTCGCCATCGCGATTCCATCCTCCTCCACCAGCGAGTCTCCGGTGCTCTCTCCCCGGGCCGCGTAGAACGGAAAGCACATGGCCCCACCGATCAGGATCTCATCGGCGGTGTCGAGGAATCGATCGATCACTCCGATCTTGTCGCTCACCTTCGACCCGCCGAGGATCACACAGAGCGGCCGGGTGGCGTGATCGCGGACCGAGACGATCTCGCTCACCTCCTTCTCGAGCAAGAGGCCGGCATAGGCATCCAGCAGATGGGCCACGCCTTCGGTCGTCGCATGGGCGCGATGCGCGGCTCCGAATGCGTCGTTCACGTAGAGATCTGCCAGCGATGCGAGCTCCGCGGACAGCTCTGGATCGTTTGTCGTCTCTCCCGGCTCGAACCGGCTGTTCTCCAGCAACAGAACATCTCCAGGAGCAAGGGCCTCGGCCGCCGTGCGGACCTCGTCGCCTACCACGGCATCTGCCCTGCCGACCTCGACTCCGAGGAGATCAGCCAGGCGGTCCCCCACCGGTCGCATCGAAAGGTTTGGGTCTGGGGCACCGTCGGGTCTTCCGAGATGCGAGACCAGGACCACCGAGGCGCCGCGCTCACGAAGATGCTCGATCGTCGCCAGTGAGGCGCGTATCCGGGAGTCGTCAGCCACCCGTTGGCCCGGGCCGGCAGGGGTCAACGGAACATTCAGATCCGCTCGCAGCAGGACGCGTTTGCCCTCGACCGGAGCGTCACGGACCGAGCGGCGATCGAAGCTGAACTCACCGTCCTGCGGCAACTAGGATCGCCTCTCCCTGCGTCAGCCGAGCCGGATCAGGAGCCGAGCACCCGCTGTGCGAGCTCGACGCAACGGTTCGAGTAGCCCCACTCGTTGTCGTACCACGAGACCGCCTTGACCATGGTTCCGTCGAGGACCATCGTTTGACCGGCGTCGAAGATCGAAGAGTGAGGATCCTTGACGATGTCGGTCGAGACGATCGGATCCTCGGTGTAGGCGAGGATGCCCTTCATCGGCCCTTCCGCCGCCGCCTTCACCGCACCGTTGACCTCATCCGGATCCGTGTTGCCGTTGGCCTCGAACACGAGGTCGACCACCGAACCAGTTGCAACCGGTGCCCGGACCGCAACTCCGTTCAGCTTGCCTTCCAGTTCCGGCAATACGAGACCTACGGCCTTCGCGGCACCCGTAGTCGTCGGGATCAGGTTGAGGGCCGCAGCCCGCGCCCGACGGAGGTCGGAGTGGGGCATGTCCTGGAGGCGCTGATCGGCCGTGTAAGCGTGGATCGTGGTCATCAGACCGTGCTTGATCCCGACCACGTCGTTCAAGGCCTTGGCGAACGGTGCCAGGCAGTTCGTGGTGCACGAGGCATTGGAGATGATGTGGTGGCTGTCGGGGTCGTAAGCGGTGTCGAAATTGACCCCTAGAGCCACGGTCACATCCGGATCGGTGGCGGGTGCGGAGATGATCACCTTCTTCGCTCCGGCGGCGAGGTGCTTGGCGGCATCGTCGCGCTTGGTGAAGAAACCGGTCGACTCGATCACGACATCGACTCCGAGATCTCCCCACGGTAGATCAGCGGGATCGCGCTCCGAGAGGACCTTCATCTCCTTGCCCCCGACCGAGAGCGCCTCCCCCGAGGCCTCGACTTCCTCCGGGAAGCGTCCGAGGATCGAGTCGTACTTGAGCAGATGGGCCAGCGTGTCGGAATCCGTCAGATCGTTGACCGCCACGAAGTCGATATCCGCGCCAGCCTCCGTCGCTGCGCGAAAGAGATTGCGACCGATGCGTCCGAAACCGTTGATTCCGACCTTCACTGCCATCTTCTCGAACCTCCTGTCGTCCCGAGCGTATGTCTCAAGCGCCGGCGCAACTCAGGCTCCGGCGACTTCTCACAAGGGAAACTTACGCAAAGACGCACCATCGGCGCCCGCCGCCTCCCACCCGGTCAGTTCGAAACCGAGACCTCCACCACGTAACCATCTGGATCTCGAAGTTGGCAGGCGTAGTTGCCCGATCCCATGCTTGGAGACGCTCCCGGCTCGGACACCGACTCTCCTCCAGCAGATATCGCTGCTTCGTAAGCCGCGCGGACGGCGGGGATGCTGTTGCCCGGAAAGGAGATCATTCCCCAGCCGGGCCGGACGGCGTCGGACTCGACTACGTAGAAGGCCGGCTTCTGGAGGCCCCAGCAGGCGGAGGCGCTCCCTTCGGAATGCCGGCGCCAGCCGAGCGGAGCGAGCATCGCGTCGTAGAAACCCGCGCTGCGGTCGAGTTCCAGCACGTTGATTTGAACGTAGTTGAGCATTCAGGTCGTGTTAGAGGCTGCGCTTGCCGCCTCAGTAACTCCAAGCCACCCTAGCGCCCCAGCAGGTGGAACTTGGAGTAGCAAGTGCGGAGCGTGACTAGCCCCGAGGTTCCCACTTGAAGAAGCGGATCGCCAGTACGAGGGCAACGAGGCCCCATGCGAGGACCACCGCGAGGTCGAGCCACTCGACCCCCGATCCCGTCGGCCCGGGATCCCATGCACCGAGGAACGCCTGGAAGAAGTGTCTGATCGGAAAGAGGTCGGCGAAGCTCAAGACGCCCGATGGGATTTCACCCTCGGGGATGAAGATGCCGGATATGAAGTAGAGCGGCAGGATCACCGCGTTGCTGATCGCGGGTGCAGACTCCTCCGAGGGAATCAGAGCCGCAAGCGCGAAACCGATACAGCTGAACGAAAACGCTCCGATCGCCAAGGTCACCAACACAGCCGGGATGTTCGCCCAAGGGACTTCTACTCCCCACACGAGCCGCCCGAGCACCGTCACCAATACGACCATCATCACCGAGACCACGAGTGAGTTGCCCACGCGTCCCGCGATGAATACCCA
>CAIUSP010000076.1 GCA_903901855.1 uncultured bacterium
CTCGGCGAGCACGGTGATCACGGTCCTGCCGTGTCGAGCATCCATGTGGGTATCGAGGACCTTGCACTCCGCCCCGAGCGTCGCCTCGAGGGCGCCGACCACGCGCTCGTCGGATCCGACCATGAAGTTCGGCACCGCAAGCAGTCTGTGGGCCTCGTCGCTCATCGGTGATGGGGAGGGTAGAGAGCGCCCTACCGGGCCGACAGCCCCCGCGACGCTACGATTGTCGCCTTCGCCGGAGTAGCTCAGCTGGTTAGAGCAGCGGAATCATAATCCGCGTGTCGCAGGTTCGAGTCCTGCCTCCGGCATCAGAGAGACGTGTCGAGACTTGCGAATGCGAGTAGCGGGTTATCGAGCGTGTCAGTCCGAGCGTTCATAGGCGAACGTGGTCGAACCGAGTTGAAAGTCCTCTCCGCTGCCCGCGAGCACGATTCGACGCACCCCGACAGATCCACTGGCATCGAGAACCAGTGGCCCCGGCGAAAGCGGCAGCGCTGCCCAATTGAAGGCTCCGGTCCCGACCTCAACGGCGAACACCTCCGGTCCTTGACCGGCAGCTTCCCTCCACGCAGCGGCGTCGAACTCGTATTCGGTGACGACGACCATCGAGTCGCCTGGATCGCTGGTGGCGTACCGAGCAACCGAGGGGACGCGACTGACCCATTCGGAAGCCGCCCCTACGAGCCGATCGCGAAGGCCGGGTGGGCGTGTGGTCGTCGGCGCGGGAAAGGGATCGGGCAGCAACCCGTGTACCTGAAAAGCTCGCCAGGTACGGCTCGACGCGGTAGCCCGCACCGGAGCCGATGTCGGAAATCCGGCCGCGCGCAGAGCTGCCGCGCACTCCTCCAGTTCGGCGTCCGACTTGAACCCGAGCCCGTATCCGACGACCTCGGCCGGCGGTTGAGAGCCGATGCCCAGAACCTCGATGTCCACGGACCCCGCGCGCACGATTCCGCTCTCGATGCCGGATACCTCCTGAACCTCCGCGAGCACCGGAGCGCCGATACGAGCGGAAAGCTCATCGAGGGTTGCCCGCGGCTCAGGTGAGCGCAGAATCACATGGTCGAGAGTCAGGACTGGCCGACGCATCGGGTAATCGGACCGATCGTACGTGGATCAGGCTTTGCGGGTCCTGCGTCTACCCCTGTCGCCGAGCAGGGCGAAGGCGAGCATGAGCCCGAGGATCGCTGCCGCTGCTCCGACCCACATCGCATCGCCTGCAGCGATCTCGAACGCCTGATTGACACTGCTCTTCGCGGTGACGGTCAGGCCGATCGGCGATTCGGACCCGGTCATCACATTCAGCAGATCGGAAAGCTGCCAACCCTTGAAGTCAGATGCAGAAGTGCTGACCGCCTTCTCGAGTTTCTTGGTGGCGACACCCTGGAAGACGGTGGTGGCTGCGGCAACGCCGATGGAACCCCCGATCATGCTGGTCGCCTTATAGACGCCGGAGGCGACACCCTCGCCGGTACCGGAGGTGGTCACCGCCAACTCGGTGGCCGGCGTGATCTGCAGGCCTACTCCAATGCCGACCAAGATCAGGCCCGGTAGCAACGATCCGTAAGTGCCGGTGAGGAAGGTGAGCACAACACACCCGGCTGCGAGGAATCCCATACCCAGCGCAATCGCGAGCAGGAACTTGCCTTGTCTGGTCCAGCGCTCCCCGATCGCGTTGCAGATCAGGATCGCGGCAGTGGCCGGGAGCAGCATCGCGCCCGAGACGAAAGCGTTCTCGTTGAGGACGATCTGGAGATAGAGCGCCATCAGGAACACCACGACCGCAAAAGAGATGTTGGCGAGCAGGTTGGCCGAGACTGCCCCCATGAACTTGGGTCGTTTGAAGACCGAGAGTGGCACCAGCGGGTCCTTTGCGCGCCTCTCGACCAGAGCGAAGGCGGTGAAGAGGATCAGCGAGCCGAGGAAGAGGGCGACCAACTCGCCGGTAGCCGCCGTATCGAAGGAGACCAGCGCGTAGGAGAGCATCACCAGGGCGCCCATCAGGATCACCGCTCCAGGGACGTCGAGCTTGCCACCGTCGTCCGAACTGGACTCGGGGGTGGTCCGCCGCACGAGGAGCAGGGCGAGGAGCCCCAACGGGATGTTGATCCAGAAGATCGACTGCCAACCGAACGCATCCACCAGCCCGCCGCCGATGAGCGGCCCGACACCCTGGCCTACCCAGGCAGTGGCAATCCAGATCGCGACCGCCTTGGGGCGCTCCTTGTCGGGGAAGCCGACCGCGACCAGAGCGAGTGAGGTGGGCAGTATGGCCGCAGCGCCTATTCCCTGGATCACCCGACC
>CAIUSP010000077.1 GCA_903901855.1 uncultured bacterium
ACGCCCACCGGCCAATTCGCGATCTACGAGCGGTACCGCACCAACACCGACCTGAGGCCGTGGGTGTTCGAGCTGACCGCGCACTCCGAGACCCTGCGGTCGTACAACGGTGGCCCGGGTAGGGTTGCCATGCACGGGCGACACGGCGCTCTCGCTGCCGCGATGTGGGGAACGGCAGGATCTCACGGGTGCATCCGCATGCCGGACAAAGCCCTGCATCGCATCGCCAAACAGGCACCTCTGGGGTCTACGGTACGAGTCAGACGCTAGGGCGGCGACGCTACCCTCTCCCTCATGCCCACCAGGAAGACCAAGCGGGGAGCAGATCGAACACCCATCTCGGGCTTCTACGACGTGATCATCTGCGGGGCAAGCTTTGCCGGCCTGGCCGTTGCAAGGGAGCTTCGAGGCACCGGAGCGAAGGTACTCATGCTCGACCGCTACGAAATCGGCGAGAAGCAGACCTCTGCGTGCGGGATTCCAACCGAATGGATGAAAGTCCTCGGCGTGGAGTCCTCCGCTCGTCAGGAGTTCGACACCCTGGTTGTCCATACCCCGCGTGGTACATCGCGTCTCAAGCTGCCGTTCAACTTCTCGACCTTCGACTATCCGGAGTTCTGCAAGCTGCTCGACGCTCAGAACGACGCGACGTTCGAAACCGCCAAGGTGGAAGGGCGGAGGGGCAATACCGTGGTCACCGATCGAGGTGATGTAACCGCCCCCCTCATCGTCGACGCGCTCGGCTGGCGCCGAATCCTCGACCGCGAAGACGGGTATCAGCCGCCGGATGCTCCGCTGTCCAGGGGACTCGAGGTTCACCCCAAAGCATCCTCCGAAGACCTAGCGATCTGGATCGACCGCAGATACGTCCCTGCTGGCTACGGCTGGAGCTTCCCCGCGGGGGACGAGGTGCGAATCGGAGTTGGGTCTTTCGATCCCACGTTCCACGTGAGGGAGACGACCGAGCTCCTCGCAGAGGATCTCGGTGAGGAAAGCGTCGGTTACCAAGGAAACTGGATACCCCACCGGATACGTCGCGCCACCGACGGAGAGGTCTTCTTCTGTGGCGACTCGGCCGGTCACTGCATCCCACTGACCGCCGAGGGGATCAGGACGGCCATCTACTTCGGTATCGCGGCCGGTAGAGAGATTCGCGCAGTCGTGCAGGGAGCCAAGACTCGCGACGCGGCTCTCGCCGAGTATGCCCGCTTCAGCGACTCGCACGAATGGAAATTCCGCTGGATGCTGAGGGCCCAGCAACTCCTGCCGAAGCTCGGACCTCGTGCACAACGAGCAGTCATCCGGTTCTGCGCAACCCGCCCGATGATCCGCTTCTCGTTCCGGCACTACCTACGCATTGCACCTCCTGAGTTCGGACGCGAGGAGTCGGGCTCCGGTCAGAACCATCGGCCCGAGGGCGCCAGCGGTCCTCTCGAGGTTGATCGAATACCGGTCTGATCAAGGCACGAGGAACCGGTCAATCTCGT
Source organism: uncultured bacterium (assembly GCA_903901855.1). Taxonomy (GTDB): domain Bacteria; phylum Actinomycetota; class Thermoleophilia; order Solirubrobacterales; family 70-9; genus CAIUSP01. The sequence continues at coordinate 1,488 of CAIUSP010000077.1, forward strand.
CTCCGCCGTGACTTTTCGGCGCCTCACGTGTTCCTGAGACGAGAAAGAGGTGAGGCGCGGCCTGTAGTGGCGCTAGCCTGAACAACAGATGGAACCCGGTTCCCCGACAACCACTCCCTCGCTCGCGAGAGCAACCCTCAGCATGCAATCAGACAAGAGACTCCTGAAACTTTTTCGCAGAGGCGTTGGGCCTGCCTTCGACGAACTCGTAAGCCGCTACCGGGCTCCACTGGTGGGTTATGCAGGGGCGATCGTCGGCCGGGATCGAGCAGAAGATGTCGTCCAGGACTCATTGATCAAGGCTCACAAGGCACTTCTCAGCGAACAGGACATCGAGCCAAAACCGTGGCTCTACAAGGTCGTGCGGAATACGGCTCTAAACGACGTTCGGGACAACAAGAAACACGGACACGATGAGCTCGACGAGACGACGGTGGGGATCGAGCAGCCACAGCAAGTTGCTGAGCGACGCGCCGAACTCGCTGGCGTTGTCGCGGCGATCTCGGATCTGCCCGAGGCCCAACGCAAGGCGCTGATCGGTCGAGAGCTCAGCGGCTTCAGTCACGAAGAGATCGCGTCCGAGCTGAGGGTCAGTACCGGAGCCACCAAACAACTCATCCACCGTGCTCGACTGAACGTCCGCAACGCCATGGGCGCGCTGATTCCCATCCCGTTGATCGCGTGGCTGGCTGCGTCCGGATCCTCTGCGGCCGGAGGCGCTGCCGGAGCGGCCGGAGGCGCTGCAGCAAGCGGGGGCGGCGCAGTCGGCGCTGGCACGACGGCAGCGGTCGCAGGTGGAGGAGGAGCGGCGGCAGGAGGAGGAGCGGCGGCAGGAGGAGCATTGGCCGGCCTCGGAAGCGCAGGGCTTGCAAAGGTCGCCGTCGTAGCCGTGATCGCAGGAGGCGGTGTCGCCGGCGGTGTTGCCGTCAAACGGAGTGCCGAGCAGCCAGCAACAGCCGATTCACCCGCACTCGAAGCGAGTTCGGACTCAGGGTCAGCGAACGGAACAGGCGCCATCGACGGCGCAGGAGGAGATCGATCCGGAAGCGGGCAGGGCGAGGGTTCGGGTAGCGGTTCGGGCTCCGGTGCAGGATCCGCTGGAGGCGGCGATCCAAGCGAAGAAGAGACTCTCGATGGCTCAGAGGACGAGTCGCCCCGAGGCGATGACGGCTCAGGCGGCGACAAGGGTGGCTCAGGCGGCGACAAGGGTGGCTCAGGCGGCGACAAGGGTGGCTCAGGCGGCGACAAGGGTGGCTC
>CAIUSP010000078.1 GCA_903901855.1 uncultured bacterium
CCCGGGCCACCGTTGTACGACCGCAGGGTCTCGGAGTGCGCGGTCAGCTCGAACACCCACGGCCTCAGGTCGGTGTTGGTGCGGTACCGCTCGTAGATCGCGAATTGGCCGGTGGGCGTGGGGGTGCCGGGAGCGCCGACGACGACCCGCTCACTCCACTTCCTCTCGCCATCCCAGAAGAGGGTTACTCGGCGTTCGCTCAGATCGATCTCGATCCTGGCCGGAGAAGTGCTGAGGGAGACGTGGTCCTCTCTGACCCATGCGAACGAGTTGTTCGGGCGCTCGGGAAGGCGCAGCTTCAGGTAGCGGGTCCCATCGACCGTTTGATCCTTGAGCACCAACAGCCTGAGGGGGTTCCCCAGATAGGTCGAACCCCAGAGCTTCCGCTTCAGTGGTGGCGAACCCGCCTTGAGCGAGAACGGGGTCTTGGCCTGGAGAGGGGTCGCGATCTCGGAAGCGCTTGCTGCCGCAGGCGCACCCAGCAGGAATGCGAGCAAGCCCGCAGGCAGGAGGAGGCTGGTTTTCAGTTTTTTCACGGTCATCACAGACAATGAACACCAAGAAGTGGATGGAGATTTGGTCCCTGCATGTTTGCACTTGGTGATTCGCGCTCGCCGCAGGCAGGGCAACCTGTGCCAAACTCAACGCCGATGTCAGATTCTGCGACCACTGAAAGCCCAGTCGTGCCTGCAGGCGCCAGTGACGACCTCCTGATCGAGGTCGACGGCAAGCTCGTACCCAACTACGACGCCACGATCAAGCCCTTCGAGGAGGGCGACGTGGTTCATGGCGAGGTGGTCAGGATCGACAAGGACGAGGTACTCGTAGACATCGGCTACAAGTCGGAGGGCGTCATACCGGCGAGCGAACTCTCGATCCGCAAGTCGGTGGATACCGGCGAAGAGGTCAAGCTCGGCGAGGAGGTCGATGCTCTCGTCCTGACCAAGGAGGATCAAGAGGGACGCCTGATCCTCTCCAAGAAGCGCGCACGGTTCGAGAAGGCATGGCGCAAGATCGAGGAAGCTGCCGATTCGGGCGAGATCGTGGAAGGCAAGGTGATCGAGGTCGTGAAGGGTGGCCTGATCCTCGACCTCGGAATCAGGGGCTTCCTCCCCGCATCGCTGGTCGATATCCGTCGGGTCCAGAATCTGGACGAGTTCATGGGCCAGATGCTCGAGTGCAAGGTGATCGAGATCAATCGCCAGCGCAACAACGTCGTCCTGTCGCGCCGCGCGATCCTCGAGGAGGAGCGCAAGGAGGCTCGCGAGGAGATCCTCGACAAGCTGGAACCCGGACAGATAATCGAGGGGGACATCTCGAACATCGTCGACTTCGGGGCCTTCGTGGACCTCGAGGGTATCGATGGATTGATCCACATCTCTGAGCTTTCATGGAGCCACGTCAATCACCCGTCGGAGATCCTCTCTATCGGCGACAAGGTCAGGGTCAAGGTGCTCGACATCGATCGCGACCGGCAGCGGATATCGCTCGGGTTGAAGCAGACTCAGGAAGATCCTTGGCAGACCGCCCTTTCTACATACAAGGAGGGGGACGTGGTCGAGGGCACTGTGACCAAGATCGTTGCCTTCGGAGCGTTCGTCGAGATCATGTCTGGCGTGGAGGGCCTGGTCCACATCTCGGAGTTGTCCCAACAGCATGTGGAGTCCCCGACTGAGGTCGTGAGGCCTGGGGACGAGGTCAAGGTGCAGGTTCTGGAGGTGGACGACTCCCGCCGCAGACTCTCATTGAGCGTCAAACGGGTCGAGGGCCAAGACCTTCCGGTCTACACGAGCGAGGCCACCTCCGAGGAGGTCGAAGCGGCCGAGGGTGAGGCCTCTGCACCTGCGGAGGAAGCACCTGCGGAGGAAGCACCTGCGGAGGAAGCACCTGCGGAGGATGGTTCCGGGGACGCCGCTGAGGGTCAGCCGGCCGAGGAGACGACCTCGGACGAGGGCTGAGGCCCGCGTGACCATCTTCGTCGGGTTGACCGGTGGCGTCGCCGCCGGCAAGTCTGCAGCGATGGCCGCCTTCGAACAGCAGGGAGCAGCGGTTTTCTCTACCGACCTCGCGGCTCACCGGGCGCTCGATCTACCGGAGGTGCG
>CAIUSP010000079.1 GCA_903901855.1 uncultured bacterium
GTGTCTCAGTGCCTCCGTGGTGAATTCCGATACTTGGGGCTTCTAGTCAGCAACTCGAAACGAACCGAGGTCGCGGAATTCGTCAGAATCCCGCGACCTCGTGGTTCAGTCTCGCCGGTGTAACAGCGTCGCCTTAGCGCTTGGCAGCCACCTGATTCAGGCCGGTGACATAGTCGAGCGTAACGTTCAGCAGTTCGTCGTTGTAGAAGTTCTTGGGGAACACTTCCTTCGACTTCTTGTCGGGATCATCCTCACCCAACTGCTTCTTCTCTTCTTCGACGATCGCCTTGTCGGTCTCGCGTTCCGCTCGCAGGACCGACTCCTTGAGGGAGACTTCCTTGCGGTTCTTGCGTTCCATGAACCGGGAGATCCCCTGCTCGACCTTCTTGAAGTCGTCGTTGCCCCCGACACGTGACTCGCTGCTCTTCTGCAAGGAGGCGATCAGGTCGGTACTGACCCGGTTGCCGGGTGCGTAACGAGCATTGCGAATCTGGTCGAACGGCAGGGCGTTATCGAGACCCGCTTCGCCCTCGTCGATGTGATCGAGGATCGAGGGCAGTACGACGTCGGAGCGCACACCGCGGTTTTGAGTGCTGTCGCCGTTCACGCGATAGAACTGCTGAATCGTCATCTTCAGGCGGCCCAGATCGCTGCCTTCTCCTCCAAAGGGACGGAAGCCCTGACGAGCGGAGACCGGCATCAGGTTCTGCACGGTTCCCTTCCCGTGGGTCGTGGAGTCCCCGATGATGATGCCGCGGCGGTAATCCTTGATGACGCCCGCGAAGATCTCCGATGCGGAGGCTGAGAGGCGATTGCACACGACGATCAGCGGACCGGTGTAGAGAGCCCCTGGAACTTCGTCATCGAGTTCCTTCACCCGACCGGTCGGGTCCTTGACCTGCACCACCGGGCCTTGATCGATGAAGTGACCCGAGATCTCGACAGCTTCGCTCAGAGCTCCACCACCGTTGCCGCGCAGGTCCATGACGATCGCGTCGACTCCGCCTTGATCGCGGAAGTCGTTCAGGATCTTCTCGATATCAACAGCGGCACTCTTGCCGTTGCCATCCTCGGCTCCGAAATCGCGGTAGAACGAAGGCAAGCTGATGATCCCGATCTTGCCCGCCCGCCCGACGCGGTCCTGGGTCTCGATGATCTCGCCTTTCGCTTCCGATTCCTGCAGAGCCACCTTGTCGCGGGTCAGCTCGTAAACCACCGTTTCGCCGGTCAACGCGGTCAGCACCCGCAGGCGGACCTTGGTCCCGGCCTTGCCGCGGATTTTGCGGACGACTTCGCTCAGCTTGACCTCGTAGACCTCTTCGATCTCGCCCGTTTCCTGGCCGACGCCGACGATCTTGTCCTTGTCCTTGAGCCGGCCATCCTTGTCCGCAGGACCACCGGGCATGACCTGATTGACGATCGTGTAACCGTCTTCCGACCGGAGCGAGGCCCCGATCCCGTCGAGGCTGAGCCGCATCTGGATATCGAAGTCCTCGGCACTTTCCGGGGACATGTAGGTCGA
>CAIUSP010000080.1 GCA_903901855.1 uncultured bacterium
ATCACGTCGTCGTACTCGAGAACGCGCTTTCGGATCAGGAAGTTCTGCTGCTCGACCTTCTTCTGAGCGCCCTCGATCGTCTTGGTGAGCATCTTCGCCTCGAGCGCCTCCTCCCTACCGGACTCGTCGACCGGTCCGAGCCGATCGAGGATCTTGTAGATGCGCTCGCCTGCGAACAGACGGATCAGATCGTCCTCGGCAGAGAGGAAGAAGCGCGTCTCGCCCGGGTCACCCTGGCGGCCGGCGCGACCGCGCAGCTGGTTGTCGATCCGCCTCGACTCGTGGCGCTCTGTGCCACAGATGAAGAGCCCGCCGATCTCGCGGACCTTCTCGGCCTCGACCTTGCACTCGGTCTCGAGCTTCTCGACCTCGGCGGCGAAGGCATCTTCGTAGCCATCGCTGTCGGGGGTCAGCCCCCCGTTGCGGAGCACACGGCTGGCCATGCCCTCGGGGCTTCCGCCGAGCTTGATGTCGACGCCTCGTCCGGCCATGTTGGTGGCGATCGTGACCGCTCCGATCCGGCCGGCCTGGGCGATCGTCTCACCCTCGCGCTGGGCGTTCTCGGGCTTGGCGTTCAAGACGACGTGTTCTATGCCGCGCTTGTTCAATTCCTCGGAGAGCATCTCCGAGACCTCGACCGAGATCGTTCCCACCAGAACTGGTTGGCCGGCCTCGTGACGACGGGATACCTCGTCCACCACCGCGGTCCACTTTCCGTTGCGCGTCTTGAAGATCGCATCGTTCTCGTCGCGACGGACCATCTCTGCGTTGGTCGGCACCTCGACCGTGGGCATCTCGTAGATCTTCATGAACTCGGTCGCCTCGGTCATCGCGGTACCGGTCATGCCCGAGAGCTTGTCGTAGAGGCGGAAGTAGTTCTGCAGGGTGATCGTGGCGAGAGTCTGGTTCTCCTCGCGGATCTGCAGCCCCTCCTTGGCCTCGACCGCCTGGTGCAAACCTTCCGACCAACGACGGCCTTCGAGGATCCGGCCGGTGAACTCGTCGATGATCATCACCTGGCCGTCGACCACGGCGTAATCGCGGTCGAGGCGATAGAGCGACTCGGCCTTGAGCGCCTGGACGAGATGGTTGACCAGGGTTCCGTGCTCACCGAGGTAGAGGTTGTCCACCCCGAGGAACTGCTCGGCCTTCTTCACGCCGGCCTCGGTCGGGGCGACGGTCTTGTGCTTTTCGTCGTACTCGTAGTCGTGCTCGGCCTCGGAGGTGTCCTTCGACTCCCCCAATGACTTGAGCTTGGTCTTGGACTCGTCGCCGACCATCTGCTTGGCGAGGCGGGCGAAGGTGTAATAGAGATCGGCAGCCTGCTCCGGCCGGCCGGAGATGATCAAGGGCGTTCGGGCCTCGTCGATCAGGATGTTGTCGACCTCGTCGACGATCGAGAAGGCGTGTCCGCGCTGAACGCACTCCTCGAGTGAACCGGCCATGTTGTCGCGCAGGTAGTCGAATCCGAACTCGGAGTTGGTGCCGTAGGTGATGTCCTTGGCGTACTTCTCGCGGCGGGTGTAGGGATCGTCGCCTTCCTGGAGTGCGTCGACGGTGACGCCGAGCGCTTCGTACACCGGGCGCATCCACTCGCAGTCGCGGCGTGCGAGGTAGTCGTTGACGGTGACCAGGTGGACGCCTTCGCCGCCAAGGGTGTTCAAGAAGACTGCAGTAGTGGCGGTGAGGGTCTTGCCTTCACCGGTCTTCATCTCTGCGATCGCGCCCGAGTGGAGCACCTGACCGCCGATCAGCTGGACGTCGTAGTGGCGCTGGCCGAGATTGCGCCGGGCCGCCTCGCGAGTGAGTGCGAAAGCCTCGGGTAGGAGGTCGTCGAGCGACTCCGGCTTGTCGGCCCGGGCGCGCTTCCTCAGCTCGTCGGCCTTGGCCAACAGGCCGGCGTCGTCCAGTCCCTGGAGGCCCGACTCGAGATCGTTTATCTCGGAGACCCTCTGCTGGAACTCCTTGAACTGCCTGCCTTCACCCAGGCGCAGCGCCTTGTCTATCAGCCCCCTTGCCACGGTTCGAGGCTAGCGACCGCGCTGCTTTTCGTAGTGGCGCTTGACCTGGCGGCGAACATCCTCGGCCGCATGGTGGATGGCGTGAACCATCTCGGGATGGGCTTCCTTGGCGCGGATGGTCTCACCCTTCAGCACCAAGGTCGCGGCGCAGATCATCTTGTCGGTGATCCTGGGGTTCTGCTCTTCCCAGAGTTCCACATCGAGCGAGGCTTCAGGTCCAGCCTGTTCGCCGATCCTCTCGAAGCGCTCGGCGACGGACTGCTTGTCCTCTTCGGTGATCTCGTAGTGGTGAATTCCCCTGATCTCAGTTTGCATCGTGCCTCCTGGGCCTGTGTGCTGGCTTGGTCGTTCGAATGCTGATGGTAAGAGTGTAAGGCGGGTCGCGTCCTCAGCCGCGATTACCGGCCCGTGCGAGGCAGACAGCGTCGACCCTCGAAGCCCCACCTCTCAGCAGCGGTGCGGCAGAGGCGGTCAAGGTGGCCCCGGTGGTGAGGACGTCATCCACCAGCAAGAACCGGTTGGGGAGAGTGGCTTCGGGCTCCGCCAAGGCCACAACCGGAGGTCGTGCGAGCCTGTCGGCCCTTCCGCGGCCGGTCTGTCTGGGCCCCTGCCTTCGCACCAGCAGGCGGGAATATGGGAGCGACATGCGTTCGGCCAAGGCGATCGCGATCTCCTCGGTCGGGTCGAATCCGCGGATGAACCAGCGCAAAGGATCGGGGGGCACCGGCACCACGGTCGGGCGTTCGCGGAGGAATCCCGGACTGGCGAGGGTGATCGCGCGCTCGAGCAGTGAGGCCGCCACCCCAGCCGCAGCCAGATGGCGCCGGAACTTGAGGGTTTTCACGATCTCACCGGAGATGCCCTCGTACGTGCCGGCGACGACGACGCTGGAGACACCACCAGGCCCTGCCTCGATCACCGGCTCGAGCGTTCCGGTGCGAACGAGGCAGGGACCGCAGAGATCACGGTGGCCCTGCGCCGACGGCCGGCCGCAGATCAGGCATGCCGGTGGGACCGCAAGCGAGAAGAGTGCGCCGAGTCCCCGAGCGCTGGCATCGGTGAGCATCGTCCGATCAAAGCCGAGCAGAGCAAGCGGCTGACCTGAATGCGTAACGAAAGGGTAACTTCGGCTGCTACCGGTCTAGACCGAAGATCTCGCCCGAGATGGTGGAACCCGCTTCGACCTTCGATCCCGGCAGCACGACCGACTCGCGGATCGTGACCCCCTCACCGATCGAGGCGCCGTCTCCGATGGCGGTGGGTCCGTGAACCTCGCAGCTGCTGCCGAAGTGGACGCCTTCGCCGATCAGGATCGGGGGGTCCAGTTTCGCCTCGGCGAGGTCGGGCTCGCCGACGATGCGGATCCCCTCCGAGGCCTGCTCACCGGGCAGATCCACCCGAACCAGACCGCGCAGAGCGTCTTGGTTGCTGGCCAGGAGTTCTTCGAGCGATCCGATGTCGTTCCAGTAGTCGGTGATCTCGTGGGCGCGCATCTCGGCATCGCCCCCGAGCAGGGCGGGAAAGACATCCATCGCCCAATCCACGAACCCGTCCGGCTGATCGTCGGGCCCGGCAGGACTCTCGTGGTCGGCAGGCGGGAAGTGATCGAAGATCGAGTTGTCGAATACGTAGATCCCACAGTTGGCGAGGTTCGAGAGTTCATCGCCGGGAGAGGGCTTCTCCTGGAACCCCTCGATCCGCCCGTCACCGTTGCCGTCGGTGACGATCACCCCGAACTCGGACGGGTCATCGACCTGTTTGCAGGCAAGCGTGGCAACGGCTCCAGAGCTCCTGTGCCCCTCGACCAGGGCGGACAGATCCACATCGGTCAGCGCGTCACCGGAGATGACGCAGAAGCAGTCGTCTCCGCCCGAGGTGAGGAAGTCAGCCGCCTTGGCGACTCCACCGGCCGTTCCGAGCGGTGCTGGTTCCTCGCTCCATTCCAGGCTTACGCCGTACTCCGATCCGCCGCCGAAGGCGTCACGCATCGCTTCTGGCAGATACGAGATATTGGCGATCACCTCGCCCACGCCATGGCGTTCGAGCAGGTTCAGTATGTGGCCCATCACCGGCCGATTCGCTACCGGCGCGAGTGGCTTGGGGATCAGGTCGGTCAGCGGGCGGAGGCGGGTGCCGAATCCGGCAGCCAGGATCATCCCCCGCATCGGCTCAGGTGCCCTGATCCCAAGAGGCCAGGTACTTGGCCTGGACCTCTGTCAACTCGTCGATGTGCACGCCAAGAGCGGAGAGCTTGTGGCGGGCGATCATCGCGTCCACGTCCTCCGGGACCGGGTAGACCTTCTTCTCGAGGTCGGCGGCGTTCTGCACCATCCACTCCGATGCGAGCGCCTGATTGGCGAAACTCATGTCCATCACCGCAGCCGGGTGACCCTCGGCGGCAGCGAGATTGACCAGACGCCCGTCGGCGAGCATGAATATCTCGCGCCCGTCCTCGAGTTTGTGGCCGGTCACATGGGGCCGCGCCTCGAAGGTCTCGGCGGTCATCTTGTCGAGCTCGTCCTTGTTGATCTCGACATCGAAGTGTCCCGCGTTGCAGACGATCGCCCCGGACTTCATCTCGGCGAACATCTCGCCTGCGATGGCGTCGCGATTCCCGGTGACCGAGATGAACACATCGCCGCGCTTGGCCGCATCGAGACCGGTGGTTACTTCGAAACCGTCCATCACCGCTTCGAGTGCCCGCACCGGATCAACCTCGCAGACGATCACGTGAGATCCGTGACCCTTGGCGCGCATCGCCACGCCCTTGCCGCACCAGCCGTAGCCGATCACGACCACCGTCATGCCGGCGAGAAGGACGTTGGTCGCGCGGAGGATTCCGTCGAGCGTCGACTGACCGGTTCCGTACCGGTTGTCGAAGAAGTGCTTGGTGTCGGCGTCGTTCACCGCGACGATCGGGTAGCCGAGCTTGCCTTCCTCCTCCAGAGCCCGAAGGCGGATCACGCCGGTGGTGGTCTCCTCGGTTCCACCGATCACGTGCTCCAGCAGATCGGTGCGGTCGCTGTGCAGGACCGAGACGACATCGGCTCCGTCGTCCATCGTGATCTGCGGCTTGCGCTCGACGGCTTGCGTGATGTGGCGGTAGTAGGTGTCGTTGTCCTCACCGTGGATCGCGTAGACCTCGGCGCCGTAGCGATCGACCAGGGCAGCGGCGACGTCGTCTTGGGTGGAGAGCGGGTTGGAGGCGCAGACGGCGACGTCGGCGCCTCCGGCGATCAAAGTGCGGACGAGGTTCGCAGTCTCGGTGGTGACGTGCAGGCAGCAGACCATGGTCACCCCGTCGAACGGCTTGGACTCGGAGAACTCCTCCTTGATCCTGCGCAGCACCGGCATGTGGCGCTCCGCCCACTCGATCCGCTTTTGACCGTCGTCGGCGAGACCGATATCGGCGATGTCGTGATTCTTGGCGCTTGCTTCCAAGGGATTTCTCCTGTTCGACGGGTGCGAGTGAACCGCACGCGGTGGACTGACGATTGCTCTGGGCAAGAATAGGCGCCCGCCCTGCGTCGCGGCTGCTCCTGCTGAGCGGATGGCCCGATTGACACCCACGAGGGCGGATAACTTCCATGCATGGAGGACCGCCTACGAGTGAAGAAGGGGCTTTCGATCCCGATGTCGGAGATAGAGATCCGTGCCTCTCGCAGCTCCGGGCCCGGCGGCCAGCACGCGAACGTCACCGCGTCGAGAATCGAGGCGACTTTCTCCATCGGCGAGTCGGATTCGCTGACCGCTGCCCAGCGAAAGCGGCTGGAGGAGAAGTTCGGAACCCGGGTCACCGCCGTCTCCCAGGAGGCCCGCAGTCAGGCTCGCAACCGTGAGGTCGCTCTGCAGCGCCTGGCCGAGAGGATCGCCGAGGCGATCACCCCTCCCAAGCCGCGGCGGAAGACCCGACCGACTCGAGCGTCGAAGGAAAGGCGGTTGGAGGGAAAGAGAAAGCGCTCCGAGGTGAAGCGGGCCCGCCGGAGACCGGGAGGCGACAGCGCGGAGTGAGAAGGTCACGGGGCCGTAGACTTGCCCGTCAGATGAACGTGCGTTCTGGCAAGCGGATCCTCCCTGTCGTGGCGATCTTCGCCGCCGCCTTCGTCGCGATCGGATGCGGAGCTGGCGACGATCAGGAAGCTGCTTCGTGCGGGAACGAGGAGATAGCCGCTCTCTCGCCGTCGGGTGAAGGGTTCAACACCTTCACCATGATCTTGAGACTCAACCAGACGGTTGATCTGGAGGAGTTCGCACGACCGGGTCTCCGATCCCTGATCCGCGACAGGGACGTCTTCGTGATCAATACGACGTACTCGGGAATGGACTCCTCGGAGGCGAGGTCCTTGCTGTCACAGGTGACACGTGAGTTCCCGTGTAACCGCGTCGTCTCGCTGAACTCACTCGGTCAGGACTCCGACAAGCCCGGGTACGAGTACGCGCTGGTCGGAGAGCCTGGACTCGATGCCGTGATGGTCGACTGGGAGCCAGATACGGTTGCCCTCCTGGGAAAGAACGCCTGGCACGAAACCGTCTCGGCCAATGTCGCCGAGGCACGGGGTCAGCTCGAATCCATCGTGAGTCGCCTGCCTGACGATTCGACGACGCGTGTGGGACTGGTGACCCAATACGAACAGGGATGGGACTACTCGACACTTGCGAGGGAACTGGAGCGGGTCAATCGGACGATCAGCAGGGATTTCCTCGGCTATCAGGTCGTGCAGACCCAGTACTCGTGCGGAGCGGGCAACAGCAAGGGGATGGCGGACGTGGTCGCGGACCTGAGAGAGAGCTACCGAAATGCACTCTCTGCCGAGAAGGCCCTCAGTCGAGAGGATTTCTTGGACCGCCTCGGCTTCGAGGTCTCATTCAGTACCACCCCCGAGGCCGGCGCAAGCGAGGTAGTCGAGGAGGACTCCCCGACCGACGCCGCTCAGTGCACGCAGGACATCCTCACTGCCGGTGGATCGGCAGTGCTCTACTGGGCAACGCCTTCGGCGATCAAGGCGATGTTGAATACGCCGGTCGGCAAGTCGCTCAGGAACGCAGCTTCCTGAGCCAGTCGGGCTGAGAGTCGCGGCCGATGAGCCCTCTCCACCTCACTCGTAGCTGAGGGCGTCCACCACGTCGAGCTTCGCTGCACGACGGGCCGGAACGATCGCCGCGATCAGGCCGAGCAGAACCGCGGCCACCGCGACCGCCAGCATCGTCCCGATCGGCGGGCTGTAGACGACACCGGGAACACCTGCTGCCAGTCCCTGGAGCAGGGCCCAGCCCAACCCGACGCCGATCGAGATCCCGAGCACCGCTCCGATCAGGCTGATGATCAAGCTCTCGTTGGCGACCGTGCGACGGATCTGCCAGCGGGTGGCCCCAAGGGCACGCAGCACTCCGATCTCACGGGTGCGCTCGAGGACCGACATCGAGAGCGTGTTCACGATCCCGAAAAGGCTCGCGAGGATCGCGACCGCGACCAGTGCGTTGAAGAACCCGAACTGCTGCGAGATCTGGGACTCGACCTCGGACTTGATCTCGTCGTTGGAGAGCACGGTCAGGTTCGGGTAGTCGGCCTCGAGCAACCTCTCTATCTCACGCTTCACCTCCGCCCGCGCGTCGACCGATTCGGCCTTGACCGCGATCTGGGTATCCGAGGTGATGCCGTAGACACGGGCCATCTTCTCCAGAGACATCGAGACGGTCTGACCTCCGGCGAGGATCGTGTCGACGACCGCCACCACCGGAGCCCGCTCGACCCCGGACGCTCCCTCCAGGAGCATCTCGTGCCCGATCTCTATCCCCGCCTCTTCGGCGTAGCCCTTGCCGACGGTGAGCGCGCCCTTCCCGACCCGGGCATAGGCCTCGGCGCGGGTCAGGTCGCCGGTATCGATCTGGGAGCTGTCCACCTTGTCGTAGACGCTGGGGTCGAAGCCGAAGAGCAGCCCCTGGGGCCCGTTCCCCTTCCGTCCCGCTACCTGTGGCAGCTGCGCCGTGGCGACCAACCGCTCGGGGGTGGCGACCGCCACCCCGGGGAGGTCCGAGATCTTGCCGAGCACCGAGGGGGCGAGCGACTGCTGCGGGCCGGCGCCGGGGTTGAGACCGCGTGGCTGCACCGTGAGATCGCGGGCGAAAGCACGATCGAACTCCCGCTCGATCGAGTTGAGGAAGCTGGAGCCGAGACTGTTGATGCCCACCACCAGCGCCAGTCCGATCAGGAGTGCGGTGGCGGTTGCGGCGGTGCGGGTGGGGTTGGCCCGGGCCGAATCTGAAGCGAGTCGGCCCTCTATCGGCGCGAGCTTCCGGACCGGCCAGGAGAGCAGTCGCGAGAGAGGAGAAACCACGAACGGAGCGAGCAGGGCGATCCCGAAGAAGATCGCGATGATGCCCCCGATCCCCGCGGCGACCACCGCCGTGGTGGTCTGATCGGCCGCCCCGAGGGTGAAGGCGCCGTAGAGCCCGGGCGCAACCAGACAGATGCCGATCGCCGCCCGGATCGGCTTGGGTCGGGACCGCAGTCCCTCGGAGCCGAGCACGGCCCGGATCGGAGCGATCCTGCCAGCACGAAGAGCCGGGATGAGTGAGCCGGCGGTGGCGGTGATCAAGCCCATCAGGATGCCGGCAACCGGAGCGGCAGCGGTCCACTGGAGGGCACCGACCGGAAGCCCGATCGAGCGGAGCAGGGTTATCAGTGCCAACGCGATACCGATTCCTCCGAGGATCCCGAGGAGTGACCCGGCGATCCCGAGCGTGGACGACTCGGTCAGCACGGAGCGCACCACCATCCCACGGCTCGCCCCAAGGGTCCGCTGCATGCCGATCTCACGCATCCGCTGGAGCACGGTCATGTTGAAGCTGTTGAAGATCAGGAAGCCCCCGACGAAGAGCGCCATGCCCGCGAAGAAGTAGAGGATCACGTTGAGAGCCTGGAGCTGGCTCTGGATCTGATCGCTCTTGCCCTGAGGTGTGATCACCTCGACCCCGGGCCCGAACTCCGCGTCGAGCCTGCGCTTCACCTGATCGACCGCGCCGGTGCCCTCCTCGCTGACCACCGCCTGGATCTCGCTCCAGCCCGCCGGCTGACCGAACGCACGCCGGGCCTCGCCGAGAGGCAGGAAGCCGAACCCCTCGCCGCCGAAGTCGACCCCCGTGGAGAACTTGAACAGCCCCGCCACCCGGTAATCCCTGATGCCGGTCGGTGTCGCGAGCGAGGCTGTGTCGCCCACCTGGAGACCGTTGGCCTCTGCCCAGCTGGCCTCCAGCTCGGCCTCCCGACCACCTCGCACCTTGCGGCCGGAGACGATCTCGAGGTCCGAGTAGCTCTGGCCCTCGACGGTGGTACCGGCTGCGTTCAACTCCGCTCCGGGTCCGTCCGCGCCGACCAGCGAGAGCACGGCGGTGACCTGTCCGACCGCGGAGTCCACGCCTTGCGTGGTGCGCACTCGTGCCAGCGCGTCCTCGGGGAGCGCCCCCGCATCGGAGGTTGCCGCGAGCACCAGATCCGCCTTGCCGTAGATCGAGTCGTATAGATCGGTGAAGGTGCGCTGGATCGTGGTCGTGAGCAGCAGCACCCCGACGATCATCCCCGTTCCGAGCACGATCCCCGAGATCGTCAGGAACAGCCTCCCGCGCCGCGACGAGAGCTGGCGCAGGGTTACCGCCGTGTATGACCTCATCGCTTCCCGCGGGGTGACTTCGCAGACGAGCGGCGCTTCTTGGTCTTGCTGGCGGGGGACTCGAGCTTCGCGAACGCCCGAATCACCTTCGCGCTGTCTCCCCCTGCCACTTCGCCAGCCGACCTGCCGTCGCGAAGGAAGGAGACCCTCCCGGCAACGGCTGCGGCGGTGGTGTCGTGAGTGACGATGACGATCGTGTGGCCCTCGTCGGAGTTCAACTCCGAGAGCAGATCGAGGACGGTCGCCTCGGAGCGAGAGTCGAGGTTTCCGGTCGGCTCGTCTGCCAGAACCAGCTCCGGTTCGAGCAGGAGCGCCCGCGCGATCGACACCCGTTGCTGCTCACCGCCCGACAACTCCGAGGGAAGGTGCCGCTCGCGGCGAGCCAGACCGACCCGCTTGAGCAGGCTGCGTGCTCGCTTCTCGACCTTGGGATCTCTCCGGCCGGCGATCAGCGCGGGCAGCATCACGTTCTCGAGCGCGTTCAGGGACGGCAGCAGGTTGAAGAACTGGAAGACGAAACCGATCTTCTCCCGTCGCAACAGGGTGAGGCCGCGGTCATCGAGCCCTTCGAAGTTCTCGCCAGCGAGCGCGATCGTGCCGGAGGTCGGCGTCTCCAGCGCCCCGAGCAGGTGCAGGAGAGTGCTCTTGCCGGATCCAGACGGCCCCATGATCGCGACCATCTCGCCCTTCTCGACCCGGAAGTCGAGGCGATCCAGCGCCTTGACCAGGCTCGTCCCCGAGCCGTAGCGCTTGGTCAGCTTCCGGGCATCGATTGCAGGCACGGGGTCAGTGTCGCCTGATCGCTTGCCCGATCTCTTCGAACCTGGGCTCATTGGCGACCCAGCCTCGCCTTCAACTCATCGATTGCCTCTACGGGTGTGGGGTCGATGCCGGCCATGGCGGCCAACTGAAGC
>CAIUSP010000081.1 GCA_903901855.1 uncultured bacterium
CGGGTCGAGGGCCAAGACCTTCCGGTCTACACGAGCGAGGCCACCTCCGAGGAGGTCGAAGCGGCCGAGGGTGAGGCCTCTGCACCTGCGGAGGAAGCACCTGCGGAGGAAGGTTCCGGGGACGCCGCTGAGGGTCAGCCGGCCGAGGAGACGACCTCGGACGAGGGCTGAGGCCCGCGTGACCATCTTCGTCGGATTGACCGGTGGCGTCGCCGCCGGCAAGTCTGCAGCGATGGCCGCCTTCGAACAGCAGGGAGCAGCGGTTTTCTCTACCGACCTCGCGGCTCACCGGGCGCTCGATCTACCGGAGGTGCGGGACGCCCTCCTCGAAAGGTGGGGCGACGACGTGGTCGTGGGCGGGGAGCTCGATCGGAATCGAATAGCGGGCATCGTGTTCAAGGACGCAGGTGAACTCGAATGGCTCGAAGCGCTCCTCCACCCCAGGGTCAGGGATGAGGTCGCCCGTTGGCGAGCGGAGCTGGACCCCTCGGTCGATCTCGCCGTGATCGAGGTTCCTCTGTTGTTCGAGTCCGGCCTCGAGGGGACCTTCGATGCCACTGTCTCGATCATCGCCGAGGATGAGACCCGCACCGTGCGAATGGCCGATCGGGGCCATGAAGGCAACGAGGGTCGGGAATCGAGGCAGCTGAGCCAGGGTGAAAAGGCCGAACGGTCCACCTACGTTGTACGTAACGACGGATCCCTCGATGATCTCGCGAGAGCCATAACCGACCTGTCTGCCAACCTGAGAGGAGCGACGGGAGGATCTGAGTGAGCGGAGCAGGAAACAGGCAGAGGCGAGCGGGCCGGAGAAGCAGATCGGTCCGAAAACCGGCGTCTGATCAGAGCTTCTATCGCAGGCACCGCAGCGCCCTGATCCTGCTGGTCTTGGCCCTGATCGCCCTCGCCTTCGTCGAGGGCAGGAGCAGGATCGACGATGCGATTACCGAGGTGACCCTTCCGCTCCGCCACGACGACATCATCCGCCAGCAGGCCGAGGAGAAGGACGTTCCGGCGGATCTGATCGCCGCGGTGATCTACCAAGAGTCCCGTTTCCGGGATCAGACCTCATCCGCCGGGGCAAGGGGACTCATGCAGATAACTCCATCCACCGCAGAGTACGTCGAGGATCTGAGTGGCGGCAGTACCTTCGACCAGTCCGATCTTGCCGATCCCGACCTGAACATCCGCTACGGGACCTTCTACCTGAGGCATCTGCTCGATCAATTCGAGGGGGACGAGGTGGCCGCCCTCGCCGCCTACAACGCGGGCGAGACCAACGTATTCGAGTGGGGAGGCTCGGATCTCGAGATCTCGGACATCCCGTTCCCGGAGACCAAGCACTACGTTCAGGTCGTACTGGAGAAGCGCGATGCCTACCGCAGGGAGTACTCGAAGGAACTCGGTCTATGACCGCAGCCTGACCGCCGGAAGGGGGAAGGGGGCGGTAAGATCCCGTGCGATGAAGACGCGCGTGAAGGGCGGCTGGGAGCTGACCAAGAAGAGTTGGGGGGCGCTCAAGTCGAACAAGGCCCTCATGGCCATTCCCGTGATCGGCGCGCTCGTCGCGGTGATTCCGGCGATCATCCTGACCTTCCCCGGCCTGTTCCTGCTTGCTGACAACCAGACAGCGCCCGGGATCGCTCTCGTGGTGATCGGCATCTATCTCTCGACCGTCGCGATCAACTATTACGCGGTCGTATTGGCTGGAGCGGCCAACGCCGTCTTCAACGATGAGCCCGGGCCGAAGAAGGTCGGTCACCAGATTGCCCGTTCGCGGTTCAAGGCGATCTGTGGCTGGGCCCTGCTCTCGGCGACGCTCGGCGCCATCTTCAGCCTGCTCGAGAGCCAAAACACCATCGGAGCAATTGTCAGTGCCCTTGTCGGCACCGCATGGGCCCTCGTGACCTTTCTGGCAATTCCAATCATTGCGCTCGAGGGGACCGGACCGTTTGCCACGGTCAAGCGCTCTACTCAACTTTTCAAGGAGCGCTGGGCAGGCCAGATCACCGGTCAGGTCACGATCGGCGCAATCGTCGCCTTGGTCGTATCTCTGCCCTCGATCCTCGTGATGGCTCTCGGGATCTACATCCTGGCCAGCACTTCTGTCAGCGCTGAGGAGGCGATCGGAGTAGTGCTGATAATCGTCGGTGTGATCGGCCTGATCTTCGGCTCCATTTTCGCTGCCGCCATTCGTGGCATCTTCGGCATCGCGCTCTACAGGTTCGCTGCGCAGGGAATCGCCGTCGGACCGTTCACCAGCGAGGAGCTGGAGCGGTCGGTGGCAACAAAGGGTTGAGCCTCGGTCACCAGCCGTTACCTGCATGACTCGGCGTCCCTGCTCGCTACTGTGACGGTGGATGCCCGAGTTCAAGCTCAATTCGGCTTACGAGCCGACAGCTGATCAGCCGCCCGCGATCTCCGGCCTCGCCGAAGGGATCGAGGCTGGCGAGAGGACGATGACCCTCCTTGGCGCCACGGGGACCGGGAAGACGTTCACCATGGCCGCCACGATCGAGCGGCTTCAGCGTCCGGCCTTGGTGATCGCACACAACAAGACTCTCGCCGCCCAGCTGTGCAACGAGTTCCGGGAGTTCTTCCCCGAGAACTCGGTCGAGTACTTCGTCAGCTATTACGACTATTACCAGCCAGAGGCATACGTCCCCGCGCAGGACCTCTACATCGAGAAGGACTCCTCCATAAACGAGGAGATCGACCGCTTGCGCCATGCAGCAACGGCATCTCTGTTCTCTCGCGAAGACACGATCGTGGTCGCGTCCGTCTCCTGCATCTACGGAATCGGTTCTCCCGATCTCTACAAGGAGCAGATCCAGATCCTCAAGGTCGGAGAGGAGACCGATCGAACGGACCTCTTCTCGAAACTGGTCGGAATGCAGTACTCGCGAAATGATGTCGTCCTGGAGCGAGGATCGTTCAAGGCGCAGGGAGAGATGCTCGAGATCCAGCCCTCGTACTCCGAGACCGCGTACCGGATCCGCCTCTTCGGCGACGAGATCGAGAGCATCCAGCACTTCGATCCGCTGAGCGGGCAGCTGATCGAGGACCTGAAGGAGGTCACGATCTGGCCAGCCACTCATTACGTCACAGAGGATGCGACGCTCGAGCGCGCGGTGGAGGAGATAGAGGCGGAGATGATCGCCCAGGTATCCGCCTTCGAGCGAGAGGGGAAGTTGCTCGAGGCCCATCGGCTTCAACAGCGGACCCGCTACGACATCGAAATGATGCGCGAGGTCGGCTTCTGTCCCGGCATCGAGAACTACTCGCGGATCATCGACGGGCGTCCCGCCGGGAGCGCCCCCTACACGCTGATCGACTACTTCCCAGAGGACGCCCTCATCTTCGTCGATGAGTCGCACCAGACCATTCCTCAACTCGGCGGCATGTATCAGGGTGACTACTCACGAAAGTCGACGCTCATCGAGCACGGCTTCAGGCTGCCTTCCGCGATCGACAACCGCCCGCTCAAGTTCGACGAGTTCCTTGCCAGGGCTCGTCAGATGATCCTCGTCTCAGCAACGCCCGGCGACTGGGAGCGAACGAGTTCCGAGCGAATAGTCGAACAGATCGTCAGGCCAACCGGGATCGTGGACCCAGAGATCGAGGTACGTGAGACCGAGAATCAGATAGACGATCTGATGGGTGAGGTGAAGATCCGCGCCGATCGGGACGAACGAACGCTGGTCACGACCCTGACCAAGAAGATGGCCGAAGACCTGACCGAGTACCTGATCGAACACGGTTTCAAGGTCCGCTACCTGCATTCGGACGTGGACACTCTGGAGAGGATCGAGATCATCCGCGACCTCCGTCTGGGGGAGTTCGACGTCCTCGTAGGCGTCAATCTCCTGAGGGAGGGACTCGATCTGCCCGAGGTTTCCCTGGTGGCGATTCTCGATGCCGACAAGGAAGGCTTCCTCCGCGGGGAGACGAGTCTCGTCCAGACGATTGGTCGAGCGGCGAGGAACGTCGGCGGGCGGGTCCTGATGTATGCCGACAAGGAGACGGAATCGATGAAGCGAGCGTTTCGGGAGACTGAGCGCAGGCGCGAGATCCAGGTGGCCTACAACAAGGAGCACGGGATCACTCCGGAGACGGTCCGGAAGGGCATTTCCGACATGGCCGAATTCCTCGCGATGGACTCCTCCAAGACGCCGCGTCAGCGAAGGCGGCGTGAGGAGCGGGGCAAGACGCGTACCCCGGAGGAACTCGAGCGATTGTGTGTGGAGCTGGAGGAGGAGATGGCTGTGGCGGCAGAGGATCTGAGGTTCGAAGAGGCTGCCCGGATAAGGGATGAGTTGAAGGAGTTGCGGGCCGATCTGGACGCGATCAGGACCTGACCCGACTCGCCGGTCGGGTAGCGTGATCACGACACTTACCGCCCCGACTGGAGGTTTAGATGAGTGAAGTGACTACCACCAACTACGCCGTGGTCCGCGATCTGGACACGCCTTTCGACGAGACTGTTGCCAGGGTCAAGGAGTGCCTTGCGGAAGAGGGCTTCGGTGTCTTGTCCGAGATCGATGTGCAGGCAGCAATGAGGGAGAAGATCGGAGAGGAAGTAGGGGAGTATCTGATCCTCGGAGCCTGCAATCCGCAGCTCGCACACCGTGGGTTGGGGGTAGAGCCGGACCTCGGCGTCCTCCTTCCCTGCAACGTGGTCGTTCGGGCAAACGACGGCGGCACTCGCGTCGCCGCGATGGAGCCGCTCTCGGCCATGGAGTTGGCCGGAAACGATGACCTCGAGCCGATCGCCGGTGAGGCGCGTGAGCGCATCGAGCGCGCTGTCTCGGCTCTTTGATCGGGGCCATCGTGGCCCGAGTCGAACCGAGACATAGAATCCGGGTGCCTTGACTCCCAGCGACAACATCGTCATCTCCGGCGCCCGGGAGCACAATCTCAAGGACGTCAGCCTCGAGTTGCCTCGTGACGCCCTCATCGTGGTCACCGGTCTGTCGGGCTCGGGCAAGTCGAGCCTTGCTTTCGACACCATCTACGCAGAGGGTCAGCGTCGATACGTCGAGTCCCTCTCCGCATACGCGAGGCAATTCCTCGGCTTGATGGAGAAGCCCGACGTAGACTCGATCGAGGGTCTTTCGCCGGCTATTTCGATCGACCAGAAGACGACCTCGCGGAACCCTCGTTCGACCGTGGGCACGGTAACCGAGATCTACGACTATCTCCGCCTCCTTTGGGCCCGGATCGGACATCCGCACTGTCCCGAATGCGGCAAGCCGATCGAGGGGCAGTCGCTGGAGCAGATCACCGACCGCCTGATGGCCCTCGAGGAGGGCACGCGCTTCATGGTCACGGCTCCGGTCGTCAGGGGGCGGAAGGGTGAGTACGGGAAGCTCTTCGAGGAACTGCGTCTCGAGGGCTACAGCCGGGTGAGAGTCGACGGGGAGGTCCTTCTGCTCGAAGACAAGATCGAGCTCGACAAGAAGTACAAACACGACATCTCCGTGGTCGTCGACCGCCTGGTGATGAAGTCCGATCTCCGCCGTCGTCTCTCGGAATCCGTCGAAGCCGCCGCCGGACTCGCTGAGGGCCTGATCGAGGTCGACATCCTCTCAGGGGGAGGAACGTCGCAGAAGTCCGGTCGGGGGAAGTCCGGCAAGGTCTCCAGCGGAGCCAAGGGTGCAGGGGGTCTTCCGCCAGATGTGGCCGAGCGCCTGACCTTCTCGGAGCAGTTCGCCTGTCTTTCCTGTGGTACCTCGATGCCCGAGCTCGAGCCCCGGATCTTCTCCTTCAACTCACCGCACGGTGCCTGCGAGGACTGCCACGGTCTTGGATTCCAGCGAGTCATCGACCCCGAACTGGTCGTTCCGGATCCGACCCTTTCCCTTTCCGAGGGTGCCCTCCAGCCGTGGCGCACCGGTCACTCTCGCTACTGGAAGCGCCTGGTCGAGGCCGTTGCGGACGCCAACGGAGTCGATGTGGACATGCCGTGGCAGGAGTTGACCGAGAAGCAACGGCGGATCTTCCTCGAAGGGACCGGGTCCGAGCGGCACAAGGTCTCGTACAAGAATCGCTTCAACCGGAGCCGTTCGTACAACGCTCGCTTCGAGGGCATCCTGAACAACCTGCAGCGCCGCTACGAAGAGACCGATTCCGATACCCAGCGAGAGCGAATCGAGGGCTACATGGCCGAGCAGCCATGCGCCTCGTGCGATGCGGCTCGGCTTCGCCCCGAAAGCCTCGCTGTGAGCGTCGGGGGGCTTTCCATCGACGAGTACACGCGGCTGTCGGCCACTGCCGCGCTCGAGTGGATCAGGGCGCTGGAGCTTACGGAGACAGAGCAGGCGATCGCCCGCCTCCTGATACGTGAGATCGAGGAGCGCCTCGCATTCCTGGACAATGTCGGCGTCGGATACCTCTCGCTCTCCCGTTCGGCCAGGACTCTCTCCGGAGGAGAGGCCCAGAGGATCCGGCTCGCCACACAGATCGGATCCAGTCTGGTCGGGGTCCTCTACATCCTCGACGAACCGTCGATCGGCCTCCATCAACGGGACAACCAGCGTCTGATCGACACACTGGTCAGGCTGCGGGACCTCGGAAACACCGTGATCGTGGTCGAGCACGATGAAGGGACGATGCTCGCTGCTGACCATCTGGTCGATCTCGGCCCCGGGGCCGGCGAGTACGGCGGTCACCTGGTGGCCGCCGGGACACCCAAGCAGGTCGCCGCCAACAACAAATCACTGACCGGCCGGGTCCTCTCCGGCAAGGATCAGATCGAGACTCCTGCCGAGAGGCGTGAGCCGACTGGAGAACTCGTGGTCAAAGGGGCCGAGCAGCACAACCTGAAGTCGATCGATGCTGCGATCCCGCTGGGCATCTTTTGCTGTGTCACCGGCGTTTCAGGGTCGGGCAAGTCGACTCTCGTCAACGAAACCGTCTACCCGGCTCTCGCCAACCGTCTCCATCAGACCAAGCTCCGCCCCGGAACTCACCGCGGGATCGAGGGCGTCAAACAGATCGACAAGATCATCAACATCGACCAGTCTCCGATCGGTCGTACACCGAGGTCGAACCCCGCTACCTACACCGGCGTGTTCGATCACATCCGTCAGCTCTACTCACAAACCCGAGAGGCGCGTGCCCGCGGCTACAAGCAGGGCAGATTCAGCTTCAACGTCAAGGGAGGGCGATGCGAGGTATGCCGTGGAGATGGTCAGATCAAGATCGAGATGCACTTCCTCCCCGATGTCTATGTCCCTTGCGAGCAGTGCAACGGAAAGCGGTACAACCGCGAGACCCTCGAGGTCAAATTCAAGGGCAAGTCGATCGCGGATGTCCTGGAGATGCCGGTCTCCGAGGCGGTCGATTTCTTCGCCGATATCCCGAAGATCTCCCGAAGGCTTCGGACTCTCCACGACGTCGGACTCGACTACATCCGACTGGGACAGCCGGCGACGCAACTCTCTGGAGGTGAAGCCCAACGGGTGAAGCTCACTACCGAGCTGTCGAAGGTCGCCACCGGCGACACGCTCTACATCCTCGACGAGCCGACGACCGGTCTTCACTTCGCGGATGTCCAGCGCCTCTTGGGAGTGCTCGACCGTCTAGTCGATGCGGGTAACACGGTGGTGGTGATCGAGCACAACCTCGATGTGATCAAGACCGCTGACTGGATCCTAGACCTCGGCCCTGAAGGGGGCGACGGCGGGGGAGAGTTGGTCGCGGCTGGGACCCCGGAGCAGGTGGCCAGAGTCACTGGCTCCTACACCGGTCAGTTCCTGGCAGAGATACTCGGCCCGCCGATAAAGGTCAAGAAGAAGGCATCCAAGGGTTCTCCCAGTCGCAAACGCCGCGCACCAGTCGCCGCGCGCTAGCCGGGCCCCAGGTTCCGGGTTTGTAGGTGTCGACCTTCGGCGGGCGCTTCAGCAGCGGTCCGACGATCCGCCAAGTTTCCTCGACCGCATCCTCTCTCGTGAATAGCTGCTG
Organism: uncultured bacterium; assembly: GCA_903901855.1. Lineage (GTDB taxonomy): Bacteria > Actinomycetota > Thermoleophilia > Solirubrobacterales > 70-9 > CAIUSP01. The sequence goes on from CAIUSP010000081.1 coordinate 7,966, forward strand.
ATCGCCTCGCAGGGCATCCGAGAGCAGGCGTTCATACGGTTCTGGCTCCTCGCCCGGCTTGCGCTCGAAGAGGACCTCGAGATCGGCCGGCTCGTAAGCATCCTCGCCAGCCTCCTTCGCGATGAACCTGATCCTCGCTCCTGGAGTCGGATTGAGCCTGATGGTCAGGGTGTTCGGCGGCGGTTGCGATTTCGGACCAAGCGAGAGGCGAGGAGGCTGCTTGAAGTGGACCGTGATCTCCGTCTCGGTCACCGGCATGCACTTGCCTGCGCGGATGAAGAAGGGGACCCCCGCCCAGCGCCAGTTCTCCACCCGCAGTTCGAGGGCAGCGAAGGTCTCGGTCGTAGATTGGGCTGAGACGCCCTTCACCTTCCGGTACCCGGTGTACTGGCCTCTCACATAGCGTTTCGGATCAGCAGAGGGCATGGCCTTGAACAGCTCCAGCTTCTTGTCTCTGACCGAATCCGGGTCGTTTCCGGATGGCGGCTCCATCGCAACCAGAGAGAGCACCTGGAGCAGGTGGTTTTGGACCACGTCGCGAAGTGCTCCTACCGGGTCGTAGAAGGATCCGCGATCCGCCACTCCGAAGTCCTCGGCCATGGTCATCTGGACGTGTGACACGTACTGTCGGTTCCAGACCGGTTCCAGCAGCGAATTCGCGAACCTCAGATAGGAGATGTCCATCACCGGTTCCTTGCCGAGGAAGTGGTCGATTCGGTAGATCTGATCCTCGTCCAGAGTGCGACTGATCTCGTCATTCAACTTGCGGGCCGAGGCGAGGTCGTGCCCGAAGGGCTTCTCGATAACGACGCGAGCTCCATCTGTCAGGCCGACCTCCCCGAGCCTGTCGACCACCTCTCCGAAGAGCGACGGGGGCACCTCCAGATAGAAGACCGGCCGCGTCGCCTTGAGCTGGGAGGCGAGGTGCCGGAATGTCCACTCGTCATCGAAATTGCCTCCGACGTATCGCATTCGCTTCTCCAGCCTCGCGAGGGCTTTGCGGTCGACATCGGGCTCTTCAGCCAGGACACATTGTCTTACGTGCTTCTTCAGATCCCCGTCGGCCCAGTCTTGACGGGCGACACCGAAGATCGGACAGTCCAGCATGCCGCGCTTCTCGAGACGGTAGAGCGCCCGGAAGGTCTTCTTCTTCGCGAGGTCACCCGTGATCCCGAAAATCACCAGAGCGTCGGCTTCTCTGGAGGATCTGCGTTTCGAAGACTTGGCGGCCATTGGACGACCGCAGGCTACCGCGATGAATAGGATCAGCGCAGACCGCTACTACGAGGAGGGATCGGTGGCTTCGACGAAGAGCGAGATAGGCATGGTCGGGCTCGGCCGGATGGGTGCGAACATGGCCAAGCGTTTGATGGCAGACGGCCACAGGGTGGTGGCGTTCGATGTCGATCAAGATGCGGTGAAGGCGCTTGCCGAAGAGGGCGCAGAAGGAGCCTCTTCGCTCGAGGAGTTGGCTTCGAAACTCTCAGCGCCGCGGGCTGTCTGGATCATGGTGCCTGCCGGCGAGATCACC
>CAIUSP010000082.1 GCA_903901855.1 uncultured bacterium
AGCGCACGGATGACGGTCGAGCGTGGCCTGGCCTTGGAGCGCAAGCTCATGTCGGGTGCCAAGTTCACGCCTTCCAAGGGCTCGCAGCCGCTCGAGGCGATCGCCGGAATCGAGAACCTTCTCCGCAACCTCCTGCGCTCGGTCCTGGTGGGTGAGCTCGCAGGTGACCTGCGCGAGCGCGCCGACGAGATTCTCTTGAGCGATGGCCTTCGCGTCGGCGAGACCGTACGCGAGACCAACCAGACCGCTGAGTGGCGCCTACCCGACCCGCGCCTGCCAGAGAAGTCTGATGAGCAGGAAACCGAGGTTGCTGCTGGCGCAAGTGCGCCGACCACGATCGTGGTCGAAGAGGTGGATCTGCCCAAGTTGGTCGCCGATGAACGCGTCGAGGAGACTCGTGAGCGCAAGCGTCGCGAGGTCTTCATGCCCCAGGGCGATCCCGCCGAGTACCAGGCTCATACGGCAACCAAGACCTCGACCGATCCGCAGACAGGTGATTGGCTCGCGGCTGACGGCGGGGTGGAGTGGCCTGCCTTCGCAGGTGGCCGCACCCGACGCCAGACCACGCGTAACCGCGAGACCGCCAGCGCTCTCAGCGCCAAGCAGCTCTTTCCCGTGCCGGATGCCACCGACTGGGAAGTCGGCGAGCTCCGCTACGAGCGCAAGCGCCCGCGCGCTATCTGATCATCCCCCTCTGAGAGGTTCCTAGGACGCGGCCATCTGTTCGCGTTCGTCTCCGCTTGCGAACAGGTATCCGTCGATCTTCAGCAGGCCTCCGAGATCGTGCACGTCCTCGTCGAAGTACGGCACCCTGATGACCGTCTGAGCGTTCAGGTCGCGCGACAGCCGGCTGATGTTCTCAGCATCTCGGCTGGCCAGCGCCCGATAGTTGTCGAAGTTCGCGGATACCCGCGCTGCCAGATCGGAGTCGACGCCGAGTTGGTTGATCAAGGTCTTCTCGACGCCCTCGCCTCCGTCGATCTCGTAGTGGACCTTGTTGACGATGATCCCCCCGACCGGCATCTCGGCCTCGAGCAGCTTGCGCTGGAAGAAGATCGCCTCTTCGATCGGCTCTCCCTGAGGCCCGCACACGACGATGAAACTCGTTGCAGGGTCAGCCAAGAGGGCAGAGACGCTCTTTGCGCGTTCGCTGAAACCGTCGACCATGCCACTGAACGCCTGCAGGAACTCTCCTATGTCCGAGAGCAGGTCGAATCCGAGGATTCGCTTGAGGACCTGGAACATCACCGCGCTGCCGCGGCCGATCAGGCTCGTTGCGAGCCCTGTTGGCTTCATGAAGATCTGCAGCGAGCGACCCTCGATGAACTGGGTCAGGCGCTTGGGCGCATCCAAGAAGTCGAGCGCGTTGCGTGACGGCGGCGTGTCGAGCACCAGGAAGTCGTAATCGCCTGACTGGTGGATCTCGTAGAGCTTCTCCATCGCCATGTACTCCTGCGATCCGGCGAGGGCGTTGGAGATCTGCCGGTAGATGCGGTTTTCGAGGATTCGGTCTCTTGCTGCCTCATCAGGCGCGTTGCGCTCGACCAGCTCGTCGAAGGTCGCCTTCGAGTCGAGCATCATCGCCCAGAGCTCGCCCTTCATCTCCACGCCGGCCTCGGTGAAGAGCGCCGGGTCTACCTGTCGCGGCTCGTTACCCAGCTCTTCGAGACCGAGTGAGTCGGCCAGCCGCTTTGCCGGATCGATCGTCAAGACTGCCACCTTCATCCCGCGTGCGGCGAGGCCCGAGGCGATCGCTGCAGAGGTGGTCGTCTTGCCCACGCCGCCTGATCCCGCGCAGATGCAGATCTTGCGGTCGGCGAGGATCTCGGCGATCGAGGTCATATCGTCAGCTCCGAGAGTTCGTTGAAGTCACCCAGGTCCAACTGCGGTTTGAAGATGAACGGCAACTCGGTTACCGGCGTGCGGGTCATCTCCTTGAGTCGCTCGAGCTGTGCGTGCTGAACGGTCGCGCGTTTGTGCTCGCTCATCGCCGCGGTGATCGCTGCCTTCGTGGGGCCTTCGGCGCTCTCTCGCAGGCCGGCCAGTGTCTCGGCTTCGGTGTCGCTGAACAGATGGGGATAGAGGGCGTTCATGTAGAGGCGATCCACTGCCACGCCGACATCGTCGATCAGCTGCGTCTCGAGTGAGGCGGATTCATTCACCGGCATCTCCTCCGGCAGCGCGACGATCGCCACCCCCGTCTCATCGTGGTTGGTGATCTGGGCGGCTAGGGTCGAGGCCTGGTTGTGGATCGGCCCGACGCGCGCTATCTCGGCAAAGGTCCTGGGTGTCTGGAGAAATCCCACCCCGTGTCCGGTGGCCGGCGCGTCGACTATCACCAGGTCGTACGGCTCCATCCCCTTCACCTTGCGGTCGGGAAGCGTGAGCTCCCAGATCTTTCCGATCGTGACCAGCTCCTTCAGACCCGGCGCGGCCTGGGCGAGGTAGAGGAAGAGCTTCGAGCGCATCAGCAGATCGCCCATCGCCTTGACCTTCAACTGCAGCAGCAGGTACTCACGCATCGACTCGTCCGGGTCTATGGAGATCCCCCAGAGCCCGGGTGTGAGCTCGACCTCGTTGAACCCCACCTGGGCACGCTTGAACACGCGTGAGGCGTTTTCCTGCGAGGCGATCTCACAGACGATCGTGCGTTTGCCCCGTGCAGCGCCTGCGAGCCCCAGAGAGAGCGCGACCGTGGACTTGCCCACACCGCCTTTTCCGGTGACGAAAACCAGCTTCTTGTCGAGTAGATCGCTCACGCCTAGAGCCATTCTTGCGAAACCCCTTGCAAATGGCTTCTCCGATGGAATTCGTGGCAGGAATCGCAACAGGCGTGGGGAAACAACACGCACATGACTTCCAAGCCCAACACGCCTGCAAGCAAGACCACCGGCGCACGCCTGCGTGCCGACGACATCGTCACGCCCAAGCGCGGCGAGTCCAAGAAGGACGCCCCCAAGGCCGCCAAGAAGGCCGAGGCCAAGGCTCCCAAGACCACCAACAAGGCTGCCTCCGGAGACAAGAAGCGCCGTGCCAAGGTGATCGCTTTCGCCAACCAGAAGGGTGGCGTCGCCAAGACCACCACCGCGCTCAACCTCGCCGTTGCTCTCAAGGAGTCTGGTCACAAGGTCCTCGCAATCGACATGGACCCTCAGGGCAACCTGACCATGAGCCAGGGCATCGACCCGGACAAGGTCGACAAGAGCATGTTCGACGTCCTGGTTCACGAGATGTCCCTGCGCGAGGTGATCGCCGAGCGTGAAATCGATGTCGCTGTCTCCTCGATCGACCTCGCCGGTGCCGAGATCGCAATGGCAGCCCAGATCGGCCGTGAGCGTCGCCTGCAGAAGGCCGTCAACGAAATTCGCGGCGACTACGACTTCATCTGCATCGACACTCCGCCGAGCCTCGGTCTGCTGACCATCAATGCTCTGACCGCTGCCGACAAGGTGATCGTCCCGGTCCAGTGCGAGTACCTCTCGATGCGCGGTCTGATGCAGCTGCAGAACACCCTCCGGATGATCCGTGAGAACTTGAACCCCAAGGTCGAGATCGAGGGCATCTTGCCGACCATGCTCGACTCGAGGACCGTTCACGCCAAGGAGGCGATCGAGATACTCGAGGAGAACTTCGGCGACCTGGTCTTCCAGTCCCGGATCAAGAAGGCGATCAAGTTCGCCGAGGCCCCGGTGCGCGGTGCTTCCGTTCTCAAGTACGACCCCAAGGGCAAGGCTGCTACCTACTACCGTGATCTCGCCAAGGAGGTCATCTCACATGAGTAAGCGCGCCAGCATGCGTGAGGGCCCCCTCGCCGATCTCTTCCGCTCGACCGAGTCCTCGGTTGCCGAGGAAGAGGTCAAGATCACCGACAACACCGCTGCCGCCACTTCGAGCGCTGGCGAGGATGCCGCTGTCGCAGTTGCCGAGGTAGTCGAGGCCGTCGAAGTCGTCGAGGTAGAGCCGGTTGCCGAGACCGTCACCCCCGAGGCTCCCGTAACCGAGCCCGAGGCCCCGGTGGACGAGCCAAACGAGTCCGAAGACGAGCCCGCCGAGGAGCCGGTCGAAGTAGCCGAGCCCAAGGTGATCGAGGTCGAGTCACCCAACCACGAGGGACTCCAGGCCCTGCTGAGCGGCGCGTCCGCAGACGCATCGCCGGCTTACGGCCGCAAGGAGCCAGACACCATCACCTTCGATGCAATTCCCCGCAGCCATCAGGCGGTTCTCCGTGTGGTCGGCGTGGGAGGAGCAGGCGTCAATGCCGTCAACCGTATGGTCGAGGCGCAGGTTCCGGGTGTCGAGTTCGTCGCCATCAACACCGATCTCCAGTCGCTGCAGAACTCCAAGGCCGATGTCACTTTGCACATCGGCAGCGAGCTCACCCGTGGCCTCGGCTCGGGCTCCGATCCGCGAGTCGGCTATCGCGCCGCCTTCCAGGATCAGGACAAGATCAAGAGCCTGCTCGCCGGATCCGACATGGTCTTCATCGCCGCCGGCGCAGGTGGAGGTACCGGTACCGGTGCCGCTCCGATGGTCGCCAAGCTGGCACGCGATGTCGGTGCGCTGACCGTCGCCGCCGTGACTAAACCTTTCTCCTTCGAAGGTGCGCTTCGCGAAAAGCAGGCTGAGGAAGGCATCGCCGCCCTCAGCACCGAGGTCGACACGATGATCGTGGTGCCGAACGAGCGTCTGCTCGAGATCCTCGAACGACGCACCTCGATCCAGGACGCCTTCCGCGTGGCCGACGATGTGCTTCGTCAGTCGGTCCAGGGCATCTCGGATCTGGTCATGCTGCCCGGTCTGATCAACCTCGACTTTGCTGATGTCCGCACCACCATGCTCGAGGCCGGCGACGCAATCCTCGGAATCGGTATGGGAATCGGCGAGCATCGCGCGATCCTCGCCGCACAGAAGGCCGTTTCGTCGCCGCTTCTAGACAGTTCGGTAGAGGGCGCGCACTCGCTGCTGCTCTTGATCACCGGCGGTACCGACCTCTCTTTGATCGAGGCGAGCGAGGCCGCCGAGGTCGTGCGCGAAGCCGCTCACCCCGACGCCAACATCATCTTCGGTGCCAGCATCGACGAGGATCTCTCCGAGGAGGTCTGGGTCACCGTGATCGCCACTCGCTTCGACAAGAACCCGATCCGGCGTCGTCGCAACGACTCCGACGGACCGCGCGAGCCCAGCCCGCAGGGTGGACGCGGACGAGACTTCGACCCTCAGCGTCGGCCGCTTGCCGACTGGGAGAAGCGCTGGGCTGCCGAGGATCACTACTCGGCCGATCGTGGCTCACGCACCCCCCGTCAGGCCGACACCAGGGGCATGTTCGTAGACGTGCCCGAGTTCACCCCCGGTCAGTAGCTTCTGAACCTCGACTTCGCTGCCCCCGACGGCCCTCGGCCGCCAACGGCTCAACGCTTGAACTCGGCTGCTTCCTCTGAGCCCTTGGTTGCGTCGCCTTCGCTGTAAGAGTGCGCGCCGGTTCCCGCCAGTTCGCCGCCGTCGACGATCAGGTACTCATCGCGGATCGGCTTTTCGTCGAAGAAGCACTCGAGGATCTCTCGGGTGCCGGCGGCGTAGCGGGTCTGGGCCGAGAGGCTCGCACCAGAGGTGTGGGGGGTCATGCCCTCGTGGGGCATCGTCCTCCACGGGTGATCCTGGGGCGCCGGCTGGGGGAACCACACATCACCGGCGTAGCCTGCGAGCTGACCGGATTCGAGTCCTCGCACGATCGCGTCGCGATCGCAGATCTTTCCGCGGGCGGTGTTGATCAGGTAGGTGCCGCGCTTCATCGAGGCGATCATCTCGTCGTCGAAGAGGTGCTCGGTCTCGGGGTGCAGCGGCGCGTTGATCGTGACCACGTCGCACTGCGGGACCATCTCCTGTGGGGTCTCGTGGAAGGTCAGATTCAGTTCCTCCTCGACCTCCTTGGGTAGGCGATGGCGATCCGTGTAGTGCAGGCCCACATCGAACGGCGCGAGGCGTCGCAGCACTGCAAGCCCGATCCTGCCGGCCGCTACGGTGCCGACCTGCATTCCCTCCAGGTCGTACTCGCGAGAGACGGCGTCTGCGATGTTCCAGCCGCCGTCGGTGACGATCTGGTGCGAGGGGATGTAGTTGCGCACGAGGCCCAAGATCATCATCACAACGTGCTCGGCGACGCTGATCGAGTTGCAGTAGGTGACCTCGGCCACCGTGATTCCGTTTTTCATCGCGCCTTCGAGATCTACGTGGTCTGATCCGATACCGGCGGTGATCGCGAGCTTGAGGTTCTTCGCCTTTTCGATCCGTTCGGCGGTCAGGTAAGCGGGCCAGAAGGGCTGCGAGATCACCACATCGGCGTCGACCAGATGTTTTTCGAACTCGCTGTCGGTGCCGTCTTTGTCCGAGGTGACGACCAGCTCATGGCCGGCGCCTTCGAGGAACTTCCTCAAGCCCAGCTCACCCGAGACGCTGCCAAGCAGTTGGCCGGGGGTGAAGTCGATCGCATTGGGGGTGGGCGCCTTCTGTCCGTCGGGATAGTCCGAGATCGTGGGGATCTCGTCGCGCGGATACTCGGGTGGGTACCCGGGAACCGGATCGTCGAACAGGACACAGAGAATCTTTGCCATGCCGAAGAGCGTAGAGCTTCTCGTTCGGTTGGGCTGGTCGAGGCGCCGGTTTGGCGACCCGCGCCTGAACGCCGCATCCGCAACTCCGCGCCTGAGGCTGTGTTACTTTCCTTAGCAACCGAGGGTCGTCATCACGCCTCCGAGCGCTCAAACCCACGCCAGACAGGGAGCCAGATGACCCGCAGGATCCGACTCACCCTCGCCTCGATACTCGCTGTAGCCGCGCTCGGCACTGTTGCGCCGACGGCGAATGCGTTCGTCTACTGGGCTTCGCCCGCCACCAACTCGATCGGTCGCGCCAACAACGACGGCACCAACCCTCAGCCGAACTTCATCACCGGATTGCGCGCTCCTCAGAGCATCGCGGTGAATTCGAACTTCCTCTACTGGACGAGTCCCGACACTCACAGAATCGGCCGCGCCAACCTCGATGGCTCATCCGTCAATCAGAACTTCATCACGCTCGCCAGCAACCGAGCGCCCTGGGGAGTCGCGGTCAACAGCAGCAACATCTTCTGGACGAATTCGGTCCGCTCCGGTCAAGGTCTCGTTGGGCGTGCCAACCTCGGCGGCACCGACGTCAGGAATATCTTCGTCGGTGGAGCGGTGGATTATCGAGCGCGCGGTATTGCGGTCGATGGCTCGTGGGTGTACTTCAGCAATTGGACCGGGTACGGGCCGGCGGGCAACCAGACCATCGGTCGCGCCAGCCTCAGTACTGGTGTCGGCGGAACCTCTTCCAGCATCAATCGCCGCTGGAGGGTCAGGGGCACACTCAGCGGGTACGAGTTCCTCTCCGACGGAATCGCGATCAACGGCAATAACTTCTATTGGACCAACAGGCTGGCGCTTTGTGGCAGCGCCCTCGGCAGGGGCACACTCACCGGTTCTGCCGTCCAGCTGAATCGGTCTCATCTCTTTCTCTCCAGCACCGCTGGCCTCCCACTTCAGAGGACGATTGGCGGCGGGGGCAGTGGCTGCCCGAACGGACAAGTCTCTTCTACCTCAGTAGGACTGGCGACCGACAGCACACACCTCTATTGGAGCGTTCGTGTTGGTGTGACTGACCAGAACAATGGTCGTGGGTTCATCTCTCGCGCCAACCTCAACGGTTCCAATCCCAACCAGGGATTCAGCCCGATCAGCATCAACAGGGATATCAGCGGACTCGCAATCGATGATCTGAGTCCGGTTGGCTCTTTGCGCCCTAACGCCTTCGACTTCGGAGACCAATTGTTTGCGGACGGCCCAACCGCTGCGAAGGAGTTCACACTCAGCTCGACCGGAAACGCGCCGCTTACGATCAAGACCAACGGAATCAGGCTGACCGGAGAGGACGCCGACCAGTTCCAGATTACGGGCGGCGGCGACTGCCAGGCCGGTGTCACCTCACTTACGAACGGTCAGTCCTGCACCGTCACCGTGACCTTCGATCCCACGAGCGATGGCGACAAGAAAGCCAATCTCCAGGTAACGACCAACGCCGGTACCAAGACCTCCAACCTGGAGGGGGTTGGCACGAGCTCTGACTTCTGGCTGCATCCCTTCGGCCACGACTTCGGAAACCGTCTGATCTCCACCGGAGCGAGCGATCCCGCCCGCTTCACCCTCGCCTCCACCGGCTCAGGTGTTTTGAACATCCAATCCGGCGGCATAGATCTGGCCGGTGACAATCCAGGCCAGTTCCGGATCACCGGAGGCACCTGCAAGAGCGCCACTTCGGTGGCAAGCGGTGATACCTGCACGGTCAAGGTGGCATTCAAGCCCTCACGCGCAGGCAGCGCATCGGCGAGGCTGGAAGTCGAGACGAGCTCAGGTCTTGCCGAGGTGGATCTCGATGGCACCGGCACGGTGGATCCGATAGTCAGGGTGAATCCAGTAGTTAGGGCGTCCGGCCGGCGCGCCCGCTTTCTCACAGTCAGGATCGGATGCGGCACCTTGGATGCGTGCACCTTGAGGCTCACGATCAGCAGGCCGCAAGGCCGCAATCCGCTTCTTCGCCGCACGGTCAGGGTCGGCGGTGCAAGCAACTCAGGGCCCAAAGCCCCGAGGTTGAACCTGTCCGGATCGGCGGCGCTTCGCAGGGCGCTCAGAAGAGGCGGCAGGTTGCGCCTGGTCGTGGTGAACGATGCAGCTGCGACCAGAGCGGAGACTGTGGTCAGGTTGCGGCGCTAGGCCCGACCGCCTCGTTAGGCTCGGCGGGGATGCCAGCCGACGCCAAGCAGGCCGAAGCATGAGTAAGCCCGGGGCCAGAGGCGTGGTTGCTGCGGGACATCCGGCAACCGCCGAGGCCGGTGCCGAGGCCCTGCGCGCAGGAGGAAACGCTGTCGACGCAGCCATCTCGGCCGCGTTGGCATCGTTCGTGTGTGAGAGCCCGATGACGGGTTTCGGTGCGGGAGGCTTCATGTACATCCACGAGCCGGGCGGCGCTGATGGCGTAATCCTGGACTTCTTCGTAGGTGCCGGTGGCTCCGACGGCTTCGAGCGAAGCGAAGACCTGGTGCCCGTACCCGTCTACTTCGATGAAACCTCGCAGACCTTCAACGCCGGTGCAGCCTCGTGTGGCGTGCCGGGAAACGCCGCCGGCCTGGCTCTCGCTGCGCAGAGGTACGGCTCGATGCCGCTCTCAGAGTTGGCGAAACCGGGGATCGCTCTGGGGCGCGACGGAGTGGTGATCAACGAGCAGCAGGGCTACGTGCTGGAGATCCTCGAGGCGATCCTCACCATGACGCCGGAGTCGGCGGCTCTCTACGCGCCCGAGGGCAAACCGCTGCGCACCGGGGATACCTTCCGGTACCCGGAGATGTCAGACGCGCTGGAGCGCTTCGGAGCCGAGGGCTCGGAGCCGTTCACCTCGGGAGATATCGCGGTCGAGGTGACCGATTGGGTGCGCGAGCACGGCGGGAACCTCGGAATAGACGATCTTCGCGCTTACGAGCCGATCGTGCGCGAGCCCTTGCGTATGGGCTTTCGGGGAGCGGAGGTGCTGATGAATCCGCCCTCTTCATCAGGAGGGCTCTTGATCTCCTACGCGCTCGGCCTGCTCGAGCGCCTGGGGCCGACCAGCGACGCGGAGCGACTGGTGGCGGCGATGGAGGCCTCCAACGCGGTGCGCCACGGGGACTTCCATGATCGCCTGCACCAAGACGGGTTTGCAGCAGAGGTCCTGGATCCGCAGGCCCTCGATGCCGCCGCAGCTCGGATCGACTCGGGCGAGTGGGTGGGCGGAGGAGGTGGAGCGGGTGGCCCAGACGCCGATACCGACGCGCTCGGGTCCACCACCCACATCACAGCCGTAGATTCAGAGGGCCGCTGCGCCTCGATTACCTGCTCGAACGGCACCTGTTCGGGTATCCAGGTTCCCGGTACCGGCGTGCACCTCAACAACATGCTCGGTGAGGAGGATCTGAACCCCGGCGGATTCCATCGCATACCGCCGGGGCAGCGGGTGAGCTCGATGATGTCCCCCGGGGCGGTATTGCGCGACGGCGAGTTGGTGTTGGGCATCGGCAGTGCAGGCTCCAACCGGATCCGCTCTGCGGTGGTCCAGACGATCGTCCGGACGGTCGAGGAAGGCATGGGCGCTCAGGAGGCGATCGATGCCGGACGGTTGCATTTCGAATTGGGCGTGGTCCAGGCCGAGCCCGGGGTGGATGCCTCGGCCCTCGATCGCCTCGAGCAGCGCGGAGTGCCGGTGGTGCGCTGGAAGCGCCGAAACCTCTTCTTCGGTGGCGTTCAGGCGGTGGTGCGAGAGCCCTCGACGGGTGAACTCGGCGGAGGCGGGGATCCGCGGCGGGGGGGAGCGGTCGCGGAGGCTTGACCTGCCCCGCTGAGCGCCGCTCAGGGGTGAGGAGAACTCCCGTTCGTGCTCGCCGATCCGTTCGACTTGGCGCGCTCGCTGGCCTGCTCGGCCTGATCGATTGCCCGCTGTAGCGCCTTCAGGGCGTTGGCCAAGAGGGTCATCCGCTCTGCTTCGTCGCGGCGTTCCAGCAGGGCTTGCTTGGTCTCGACCGGCAACTCGATGCGGCTTGCGATCTCGTAGGCGGTCACTCCGTCCATCTCCGCCGGCTCGGGCCGCTCGCCGGTTGCTCGCTCTGCGATCGAGGCGAAGGTCTCGCGAGCCGCCTCGGCATCGGGTCCCTCGTCGGTGGGGTCATCAGTGCCAATGGTCTCGATCTCGGCCTCGGGCCACTCACCCGTCTCTATCCGGTCGAGCACCGTGAAAGGCTCGGTGCCTCGGCCCATGATGTTGGAGCGGCCGTCCTCGAATCGTTCGAGGATCTCCTCGATCCGCACCAGACAGCCGACAGAGCGGGCACCGTCGTCGTCGCGCAGCACGATTCCGAAGGGCAGATCCTCGCTCAGGCAGTGGGCTGTCATCGCCTGGTATCTCGGCTCGAAGATGTGCAGCGGGACCTGTTCGCTGGGCAGGCAGACCAGTGGCAACTCGAAGATCGGGATCCGCTCGCTCACCCGGTTGATTCTAGGGGCGGGCGGCTCGCACTACGTCGATTCCGGCTTGCGGCCAGAAATCAGCAGGTTGTAGAAGAGACTCGCCGGCAGATACGGTTCGAGGGCGATCGTGTCCACCTTCTGCAGGGCGATGTAGCTCCGGAAGGCGAACTTGCGCCAAGCCATCGGCACCTCCTCGGGCTCCGCGCTGCCTTCGAGGGTGCGCATGGTCCAGCCGTGGACGTTGGCCAGCAGTTCCTCGCCTCTCACATGCACTTGGTCGAATCCGGCCCCTGTCGCGAATCCGTCGAGCGCCGCGGGTGCGAAAGCGTGGACATCCACCTCGCTCTCGAGCTCGTGTCGCTCGTCGCAAGCCTCCTCCTTCTTGCTGTTCGGCGAAGCGCGCATCGCCCGGCGCCACAGTGGCGCCGCCAGGGTCGCACCGCGTTTGGGCAGCACGGCGAGCCGATCTCCGTAGCGGGAGGGCTCGCCGCAGAAGACCATCGCCCCGCCGGGTTTCAACACCCTGAAGAACTCGGCGAAGGCCTTGCCGAGGTCGGGGATGTGATGCAGGATCGCGTGTCCGAATACGAGGTCGAAAGACTCATCGGCAAAGGGGAGTGTCTCGGCTTCCGTGACCTTGGTCTCGACCGCTACCCCGAGCCGTCTTGCGTTCTCGGAGAGCGTCTCGAGCATGCCCGGAGAGATGTCGGTCGCGGTGACCTTCTCGACCACTCCGGCTTGGATCAGGTTGAGCGAGAAGTAGCCGGTCCCAGAGCCGATCTCCAGCGCCGACTCGAACGGCTTCGGTGGAATCTCGCCGAAGGCCTTGCGGATCTTGCCGGTCACCTGATCTTGGCCGATCTCTCCGAAGTCGATTCCCCACTTGGAGTCGTAGGTGGCAGCTGCGGCGTCGTGGTAGGACTCGTTGACCTCTTTGATTCGGGCGGGTTCGGTCGGCGCGGGCATCGAGTTGGATGTTTACTAGGTGCCGTATGAGTGAGCCGTCAGCCTCCGAGCCTACGGAGCCGATCCTGCAGGCAAATCAGCCCGAGGGAGTCCCTCCGCTGCCCCTCACGGGAGAGCGGACCCTGCCCGATGTTCCCGAGGAGAACTACTGGTACCGCAGACACCTGGTGGTCTATGAGTGGATCGCCAAGCGCTGTCGCGACAAGAGCGTGGTGGATCTCGCCTGTGGCGAGGGCTATGGCTCCGACTTGTTGGCGCAAGAGGCCTCCTCGGTGGTCGGTGTAGATGCCAATCCGGAAGCCCACGAGCACGCGCGGCTTCGCTACCGCAGGCCCAATCTCGAGTTCCGGCGCGAACTGGTCGAGGCCTACGACGACCCATGCGACGTGGTCGTCTTCTGCCAGACGATCGAGCACATCCACGAGCCGGAGAAGCTGCTCGACCGGATCGCCAGCCTCGCACCGGTCGCCTACATCACCACTCCGAACCGCCTGACCTTGGCCCCCGAGGGAGCCGAGAAGTCGGACAACCCGTGGCATATCCGCGAGTACGACGCCGCTGAGTACCGGGACCTGCTCGAGAGATCGTTCGACCGGGTGAAGGTCCTCGGGCTCTTCCACTCCGGCAAGCTTCGACTCCACGAGCACGCGCTGAAACTCGGCTGGGACAGGGTCCACAAGGGCCTCGGGGTCACCGAGCGCTTCTATGACCGCTTCACGCCTTCGATCAACAGCAGCGACTTCGCCCTGCGTCCGGGAAATCTCGACCGGGCGCTCGACTTCGTAGCCGTCTGTTCGAGCGATCGGGCCCGATCGACCTGAGCCGGGTGTCCAATTGACCGGAGAAGCAGGCGACTCCACAGGTGTGGGCGATCTCGCGATAGTCCTGCACAGCCACATGCCCTATGTGGAGGGGTTCGGTACCTACCCGTTCGGAGAGGAGTGGCTCTTCGACGCTTACGCCCGTTCTCACCTGCCGGTTCTCGATCTTGCCGATCGGCTGACCGTCACCGTCACGCCGGTTCTGGCGGATCAGTTGGAGGCAGATGGGGTGGAGGGCAGGCTGCTCGAGTTCCTGCGACGGCATCGCCTCGGCGCTGCCGAGATCGACGAATCCGAGAACGGCGACACGCTCGTCGCCGCCCGGTCAGAGGCCGCTGCCGTCGCCCGGGCGGTCGAGACGATCGAACGCTGCGACGGCGACCTGCTGCAGCCGTTCAGGGCTGCGCAGGATGAGGGGCGGGTGGAGCTGATGACCTCGGCTGCCACCCATGCTGTCTTTCCGCTGCTCGCCACCAAGGCGGGGGGGCGATTGCAGGTCGATGCGGGCCTGCGCTCGCACACTCGGCGCTTCGGGCGTCCGGCTGGATTCTGGTTGCCGGAGTGCGCGATCGCTCCGGGGCTCGACGGGTTGCTGGCCGAGCGCGGTCTGCTCTACACCTGCCTCGACCAGACGCGGTCGGAGCCTGACGGGGCCGCACTGCACCCGATCCTCTGCCCTTCGGGTTGTGTGGGTTTCACCATCGACTGGCCGATGGTGGATCTCGTCTGGGGCTCTGACGGTTACCCCGCCGATTCCGTCTACCTCGACTTCCATCGGCAGTCGATGAACGGCACGAGGCTCTGGGGCATTGGAGGTGACTGCTACGACCCCGAGCGCGCTCGCGAGCAGGCAGTCAACCACGCTGCGGAGTTCTGCCGCGCGGTCGCAGCGAGGTTGAGCGATCACTGCTCCGCTACCGGAGATCGCGGTTTGTGCGTCTTTGCGATCGACACTGAACTGCTCGGTCACTGGTGGCGCGAAGGTCCGTGGTGGCTCGAGGCGGTAATCGCCTCGGCCGAGTCGGAGGGGTTGAACCTCCTGCGGCTCTCCGAAGCGCTCGAGGCACACGATCCCGAGGTGCGAGAGATTTCCACCTCCACCTGGGGCGAGGGCAAGGATCTCTCTACTTGGGGCTCTCCGGCGGTCGCCGACATCGCGCGGGCCGCGAGGCGCAGCGAGCTGGCTCTGGTCACCGGTGCAGTCGCCTCAGGGACAGACGGTCCAGCCTCGGAGAGAGCAGCGCGGGAGTTGCTGGCGCTGCAGTCGAGCGACTGGGCGTTCATCGACTACCGCGGGCAGGCTGGCGACTACGCATTCGATCGTGCGGTAGCCCACGCTGAGTCTCTGCTGGAGGCCGTAGAATCTCCCCATACGCGTAGCGAGCGACTGCGGAACCTAGCTCCTGATCTGAGCCTCGCACCGCTCCTCGAACCGTGAGATGAGAATCCAATGACACGCACCTTGATACTCACCTGGGAGTACCCGCCGCTGATCGAAGGAGGCTTGGCTCGCCACGTGCGCAAGCTCGCCGAGGGCATGGCCTCGCAGGGAGTGGAGGTCCATGTGCTCACACGTGGGGGTGAGGAGTCCCCGGCAGAGGAGACGATGAACGGGGTCCACGTCTACCGAGTGCGCGAGCCGACCCGTCCAGCGGACCTGAACGAGTTCGTCGCCTGGGTCGAACGGATGAACTCCGACATGCTTGCCGCCGGTGTCGAGTTGGGAGATCGCTTCGACTTCGACGTGGTCCACGGCCACGACTGGCTGGTGGCGAACGCCTGCGACCACCTCGCCAAGCGCTTCGAGACTCCGCTCGTAACCACCATCCACGCGACCGAGCACGGGCGGCATCAGGGTTGGGTCGACAAGCACCCGCAGTCCTACATCCACGGGGTAGAGCGCTGGATCGCAAACCGCTCGGATCTGGTGATCGCCTGTTCGTATTACATGCGCGAGCAGATCTGCGATGTCTTCGGGGTAGAGGAGTCCCAGGTGGAGGTGATCCCGAACGGCATCGACCCCGATGACCTGCAACCTTCGGACGATGCCGAGTTGGCCCGTCTGCGGGCCGAGTTCGCCCGCCCCGATCAGCCACTGGTGCTCTTGGTCGGAAGGCTCGTCTACGAGAAGGGCTTCCAGTACGCGCTCGAGGCGATGCCGACGGTGCTCGAGTCGATGCCGGAGGTTCGCTTCGTCGTTGCGGGTTCGGGAACCCACGAGGAGGAACTGCGAAGCCAGGCCGAGACCCTCGGTCTGCTCGATCACGGCACCTTCGTAGGCTGGATCGGCGACGACGTCCTGCACTCGCTCTACCGCATCGCTGACCTGTGCGTGGTGCCCTCGATCTACGAGCCGTTCGGGCTGGTGGCACTGGAGGCGATGGCCTCCAGCTGCCCGTGCATCGTCGCCGACACCGGCGGCCTGCGCGAGGTCGTACCGAGCGAGGACGTCGGCTTGCGCTTCCGCGCGGGCGATCCTGACTCTTTGGCTGAGACCACGATCCGGGTGCTCTCAGACGAGGCCCTCGGCAAGAGCCTGATCGCCGAGGCTCATGAGCACCTGCGCCGGTTCGACTGGCAGGAGGTGGCCGAGCAGACCGCCGCTGCATACGGACGCCTGCTCGATCAGTCTCCGCGCAACGTTCCCTAAGCAGCAGGCGACTGCTGCGAGGGTGGCCCAGGATCAGGCCCGGGCTCCACGGGGTTACGCCAGTTGAGACCCTCGGGCTCGTCACGCATCCTTAGGATCCGAGCCGGGATGCCACCGACCACCGCGTTTGCGGGCACATCCTTGGTCACCACGGCATTCGCTCCGATGATCGAGTTGTCTCCCACCTTGACCCCGCGCAGGATGCAGGCCCCGTAGCCGATCCAGACATTCGAGCCGACCTCCACCTCGCGGGTGTAGATGCCCTGCGCGCGGATCGGGCGCTCGACCTCTACCACTCCGTGGTCGAAGTCGATGAACATCGCACGATCTGCGATCACGCACTCGTCGCCGATCCTGACCCGCTTGTAGGCGGAGATGGTGCACTCCTGACCGAAGACGGTCTTGCGGCCGATCTCTACCTCGCCCTCGTGGCAGCGGATCTTCGTGCCGTCGCCGATCCAGCTGTGGCGGCCGAACTTGGCGGTTGCCTTCTTGCCGATCTGGATCTGCAGGCGCTTGCCGAAGAAGATCGGTCCCTCGGTCTGCCAGCGCCAGCCGGATCTCGTGAAGAAGCGGCGCCACGCGTATCGGAAGCCCAGCCGGATGTACTCAGGCGTATACATGCGGTTACGGGTGATATGTCCGATCAGACGCCCCACGGCGCCGGATCATAGGCAGCCAGCGCTCGTGCGCGCTTGCGCTCGGAGGTCGGCTCTAGACTCATCGCCAATGGGATCGAAACAGCTCAACTCCGCCGACTTGGTTGCTCCGCTACTCGCGGGAGACAAGCGGGCGCTTGCGAGGGCGATCACCCTGATCGAAAACGACGACCCCGCCGGCTGGGAACTGGTGCGTGAGGTCTTCCCCAAGACCGGCAGCGCCAGCGTGGTCGGCTTCACCGGCCCCCCCGGAGTGGGCAAGAGCACCCTGATCGGAGCGCTGACGGCCGAGCTCCGGCGCTCGGACCATCAGGTTGCGGTGCTCTCGATCGACCCCTCGAGCCCGTTCACACAGGGCGCCTTGCTTGGCGACCGCATTCGACTTACCGAGCACTTCCTCGACGACGGGGTGTTCATCCGCTCGATGGCCTCTCGCGGTGCACTAGGCGGGCTGGCCGAGGCCTCTTTGCAGGCGGCTCTCTTGATGGACGCATCGGGCAAGGACGATGTCTTGGTCGAGACGGTCGGGGTGGGGCAGGGCGAGATAGACGTGGTCGATCACGCCGACACGATCGTGCTGGTCCTGATGCCAGGATCGGGCGACTCGATCCAGGCTCTGAAGGCCGGTGTGATGGAGATCCCGGACATCATCGTGATCAACAAGTCCGATCATCCGATGACCGACACCATGATCCGCGAGATCCGCGGTGTGCTCTCACTCGGGCCGTCGGTGTCGTGGAAGATCCCGATCCTCCGCACCGAGGCGGCAAGGGGAGAGGGCGTGGCAGAGCTGGCCGCAGCGATCGCCGAGCACCGCGCTCATATCGAGGCCGAGGGAACCCTGGCCGAGCGCCGAGCGAGGAATCTGCGAAACGAGGTGCTCGAGTTGGCCATCTCCAGAGTGAGACGCGGGCTCGAGGCAACGGTCGCAGAGGATCCGGAGATCTCCGCCTTGCTGGACCGCGTCGTCTCGCGGGAGATCGATCCAGCGAGCGCTGCCGAGGAGTTGCTCGCACTGCGGGAGGAGAATGGCTGAGTCGAAGAAGAAGAAGTCGGGGAGCAGGTCCAAGGCGAAGTCGCCGAAGCCGACCGAGCGCAAGCTGCCGACGGCCGATGAGACATCGAAGTGGATCGGGCGAAGGGTCGACGGGATGGGCGAGAGGTCTCTCGGCCGGGTGGTCGGCATCCATCTCGACGCGACCGACTCTCAGCCACGCTGGGCGGTGATCAAGCTCGGGCCGCTCGCTGGGACCACGGGAATTCCGGTCGAGCACCTTGCCGCCGGCGGGCCGAAGCGACTCTTTGCCGCCTACCCGAGGGATCTGATCAAGGATGCGGTCAGGTTCTCGCCCGACGAGGATCTCACCGCTGCCGATGAGCGCGAGCTCTGCGAAAGTCTCGAGATACCGCCGGATACCGGCCGCGCCGCCGAACTGGAAAGGCGCCGTGACAAGACGGTCACCGCGAAACCTCTCGTGCTGGCTGATCGGGAAGGCGACGCCGAGCGGCGCTAACAGCCGAGCTGGCGGGCGATCACCATGTGCTGGATCTCGTCGGTGCCCTCACCGATCGTCAGCACCTTCGCGTCGCGGTAGAAGCGGCAGACCGGGTACTCCTCGATGTAGCCGTAACCGCCGTGGATCTGGACAGCTTCCTCGGTGGCTCGCACTGCCAGACGACCTGTGATCAGCTTGGCCTTTGCAGCGGTGAGCGTGAAGTCCTCGCCGCGGTCTTTCAGATC
>CAIUSP010000083.1 GCA_903901855.1 uncultured bacterium
CGCCAGCGCCGCCGGATCCGGCTCGATCGAGGACTGAGAGAGAGACTCCAGTCCGAAAAGCTCCAGCAGATCCGTGACGGCCTCACGTGCTCCGATCAACTCGCGCTTGTTGGCTTCGGTAACCAGATCGAAGATCGCAGCGAGAGCCTTCGGTGTGTTGAAGTCGTCGGCGAGAGCCTCGTAGACGGCCTCGCGACACTGCGACACCTCGGCGGCCTCCTCACCGGCAGCCGAGCGCTCTTCCTCGCTTGCGCTCTCTCCGCGCAGGAAGTTTCGAATCCGCTCGACGCGCGCACGCGATTCCTCCAGCGCCTCGGCCGAGAACGCGAGCGGCTGACGGTAGTGGCCCGAGACGAGGTACGCCACCACCGCCTCGGGGCCGTAGGTGTCGAGCGCGTGGGCCAGGTCGAAGATGTTCCCCTCGGATTTCGACATCTTCTGCTCGTCGGTCTGGACCATCCCGTTGTGCATCCAGATCCGCGCCAGCGGAGTTCCCTGATCCGCGGCGGCTGCCTCGGACTGGGCGATCTCGTTTTCGTGGTGGGGGAAGACGAGGTCCGACCCGCCCCCGTGGATCTCGAAGTCCAGCCCCAGTTCGCTTTCGGCCATGGCCGAGCACTCGATGTGCCAGCCCGGGCGCCCGGGACCCCACGGTGAGGACCAGGCCGTGTCCTCACCCTCCTTCTGGGCCTTCCAGAGGGCGAAGTCGAGTTGGTTCTCTTTCAGTTCGTCGGAGCCCGCCTCCTCGCCCTGATCCATCTGGTCGGGGTCGCGGTTGGAGAGGCTCCCGTAGCGGTCGAAGGAGCGCACCCTGAAGTAGACGTCCCCGCCCGACTCGTAGGCGTTGCCAGACTCGATCAACCGCTCGATCAACTCGATTATCTGCGGGATCGAGTCGGTGGCACGCGGCTCGGAGTCGGGTCTGCCGATGCCGAGCCGATCGGTGACGTGGATGTAGGCCTCCGACATCTGCGAAGCCCAATCGGCCGAGGGCACGCCCTCCTCGGCTGCGGCGGCGTAGATCTTGTCGTTGATGTCTGTGAGATTGAAGACCACGCGAACCTCGTAACCGAGTCTGCGCAGGAAGCGCCCGAAGAGCATGAAGACCACGTACGGACGGGCGTTCCCGATATGGATCGGACCGTAGGTGGTCGGTCCGCAGGCGTAGATCCCCACCTTGCCGGGTTCGCGCGGCTCGAGCGCTTTGCGCTCGCCGCTGAGGGTGTCGGTGATGATGACGGTGCGCACGCGCTAGTAGGTGCGAAGCCGGCGCCCGGAGCCACCCTCGTCTTCGGGGTCTGTGCGCGGCGGGCGCTCCTCGGTGATCGCGTCGGGTTCGTCTGCGCGGTCTCCCAGGACCTTCTTGCGGGTGCGGGCGATCTTGCTCTCGACATCGCGCTCGGCCTTGCGGCGCGCAGCCTCGACCCGCTCGTCGGCCTCGCGCTGCAGACGCATGGCCTCCTGGGCCACCTGCATGTCGGCCTCGGCGCGGGCGCGGGCCTCGGTCTCTCGCTCCAGCGACTCGCGCAGCTCGGCGATCTCCTCGATCGAGTCCTCGCGGCCCTTGTCCTCGGCGGCGCGCTCGCGGCGGATGGTCTCCTTCTCCATCCTCGCGACCTCCTCCTCGGCTTTCTGGGCGGCGTCCTTTGCCTCTTCTTGGGCCTGCGCAACCTTCTGGCTGCTTTCGTTGACGGTCAACTGCATCTCGGTCGCCGCAGCATCGGCGTCGCGAAAACGCTCCTTGGCCACTCGCAACTCCTCGGCAGCCTTGGCACTCTCCTCGGCGGCCTTACGCTCGGCCTCGGCACTCTCCTTGGCTGCACTCTCCTCGGCCTCGGCGAGGGCGGCGTTCACCCTTTCGCGCGCCTCGGCCTTGAGCTGTTCCAACTGAGCCTTGGCCGCCTCGCCGATCGCCTCGGCGGCCTTATGCGCGTCGTCGAGCTGGGAGGTCAGCTCGGCCACGCGCTCCGCGAGGTCTTTGCGCGTCTGTTCGTGATCCTTGCGTTCGAGCTCGAAGCCCGCTTTGGCCTCGTCGGCCGAACGGGATGCTTCGCGTTCGAGGTCACGGACCTTCTGCGCGTTCACCTCGGCCTCGGCGCGTGCGTCGTCGAGCGCCTGCGCGACCGATCTCTCCTTCTCCTCGGCCTCGTCTGCGCGCTTCCTCGCCTCTTCGACCATGCGTGCGGACTCGTCCTGAGCCTTCTCGGCCGCCTCCCGGGCGAGCTCGGCCTGCTGCTTGGCATTCGCCTCGCTCTGTCGCAGGGCCTCGATCAGCTGGGACGACTTCTCCCTGAATCGCTCGCTCGCCTGCTTGGCGGCATCGAGCTCGGCACGGATCTTCTCCGTGGCGTCGACCGGGGGATCATTGTCTTTGCCGAAAGCCATCAGATCTGGGTCACGCCTGTCTCTCCACTAGCGCCACCGCAGTGCAGGCTAGACCCTCTCCCCTACCGATCCACCCCATCCCCTCGTTGGTGGTGGCCTTGACGCTGACCGGGACGCCCAGGGCCGCCGATAGCGAGTCCTGGATCTCCTCGCGGTGCCCGCTCAGGCGTGGCTGCTCGCCTATGACGGTCGCATCCACGTTGACCGGAGTGCCTTCGAGGATCTCGAGCGTGCGGCGCAGGAGATCGAGCGAGTCCGCGCCCGCCCACTGCTCGGAGTCCGGTGGGAAGTGGGTTCCGATGTCGCCTTGACCGCAGGCTCCGAGGAGGGCGTCGATCACGGCGTGGGTCAGCACGTCGGCGTCCGAGTGACCGGCGAGACCCCGGTCGTGGGGGATCGTCACCCCGCCGAGGATCAGCGGCCTGCCTTCCGCGGGTTCGGCGAAGCGATGGCTGTCGTAGCCGATCCCGACCCGCGCGTTCACGACTCGACCTCGGTCGTAGTGACTTCCCCAAGGGGTTGCATCGTCGCGGTGCGTCCGGAGAAGACGCAGATCTCGTTCACGCCGATCTCGTGCAGCAGCTCGATCGCGTCTGCGTAGCGAAACCCGACCTGCTCGGGGAGGTGGGCGTCGGATGAGAGGCAGAACTTCGCGCCCGCCTCGGCGAACATCGCCGCCAACGACGGAGCCGGGTAGATCTCTCCGACCGGCTTGCGAAGACCCGCGGTGGAGATCTCCACGGCGATCCCCGTCTCGGCGACGGCCTCGACCAGAGGCTCGTAGTAATGGCGCAGATCACGGTCGGGGACGGGGCGGTCGGCGCCCCATACCTTGACCAGATCGGGGTGGGCGAGGATGTCGAACAGACCGGAGCGCGCTGCCTCGGCCACGGACTCGAAGTAGCGACCCCAGACGACCTCGGGATCGCCATGAGTGCCCCAGACGTCGTAGTCGGCATCGTCGAAGGCGTCGCTGCCGAGGAAGTGGACCGATCCGACCACATAATCGAAGGGTCGACCCTCGAGCAGGTTGGCCATCCGGTCCTCGGTGCCGGGTACGAAATCGGCCTCTATCCCCACCCTCAGGTCGTTTGCGGCCAAGAACTCGCAGTAGGCATCGAGATCGTCGTGAGCGTTCAGGCGCCAGAACGGGTGACCCCAGACCTCGAGCGCCTGGGTGAATCTGTGGACGTGCTCCGAAACGCCCAGTTCGCTGATGCCGGCGACTGCAGCCGCTTCGCGGTAGGCGGAGACGTTATCGGGCGTGAAGTAGCGCTCCCAGGTGGTTCCTGCCTCGTCTGGGCGCAGGTGCAGGTGGTAATCGGTGAGCACACGGGTAGGCTAGTCCCGTGGTTCATCTGAGGGTGGTATCCCCGTCGCAGAAGTCCCAGCGTGTGCTCGATCTGCTGTTGGCAGACGATGCCGTGACCAACGTGATCCACCTGCCGAGAGCAGCCCAGCAGCCCGAGGGAGATGTGATCCTCTGCGACGTCGCCCGCGAGGACGCGAGCATCGTGCTGGGTGACCTGAAAGACCTCGGTATCGACCACGACGGCTCGATCGCGATGGAGGCCGTGGACGTGGAGATCTCCGATGCGGGTGATCGCGCGGAACATGCCGCAGAGGGAATGCCCGGAGACGCCGTGATCTGGGAGCAGGTCGCATCGCGCACCACCGACAACACCGAGCTCAACTGGAACTTCATCACCCTGATCGTGATGGCCGGGCTGATCGCTGCCTGCGGAATCATCCTCGACTCGACCATCCTGATCATCGGCGCGATGGTGGTGGGACCGGAGTTCGGGCCGATCGCCGGGTTCTGTGTGGCGCTGATCTCCAAACGCAAGGATGTGGCAATCCGCTCGGCCAAGGCGCTGCTCGTCGGCTTCCCCGCGGCGATCACCGCTGCCTTCCTGTTCGCTCTGTTCACCAATCTGATCAACATCGGGCCGGCCGATCCGACCGCGGGCAGCCACCCCTTCACGCAGTTCATCTCCCGACCGAACGAGTTCTCCCTGATCATCGCGATCTTCGCCGGTGTGGCCGGAATCCTCTCGCTCACCTCCTCCAAATCGGGAGCGCTGGTCGGGGTGCTGATCTCGGTCACCACCATTCCCTCGGCAGCCAACATCGGGGTCGCAGCCGCCTACGCCGACTGGGGCGAGTGGCGCGGCGCTATGGCGCAGCTGGCACTGAACCTGATCGGGATCGTCGCGGCGGGAACCGTGACGCTCCTGATCCAACGGGCGATCTTCCGGCGTAGACAGGCCAGGCACATGGCCGGTCCGAGCCGCTCGGCGGCCGGCCTGGGCGCCGAGAGACGTGCCGGAGCACGAGGTCCCAACGACCTCTGAACCGGCAGACGAGCGACTAGGATTCAGACCATGTTCCGCGACACCGTCATCTCGCTCGCCGTATTCGTGGCCGTCACCCTGATCGCGCTGGCGGCCGGGGCAGCGAATCTGGGTACCGCCCTCGGAATAGGTCAGATCGCCTTCATAGCCACTGTGGCGATCCTGCTCGGCTATGTGCCTCGCTCCGAGCGCACCGAGCCCGAAAGTCAGACTGAAGGCTAGGGGCGGGTTGCGAAGATCGCTGCGGCCCGCTCGAGATCAGCGGGTGTGGTGACCTTGAAGTTCTCCTGATCTGACTCGACCGTGGCCACGCTGCCCCCGGCTGCCTCGACCAGCATCGCCTCGTCGGTCGCCTCGCCTGCACCCGCCGACTCGATCGCCTCGCGCAGCGCCGCCGTACGGAAGACCTGCGGGGTCTCCGCTGCGCGGAGAGTCGATCGGTCGATAGTGGCGGCTATCAGGCCATCGTCGCTCACCTGCTTGACCGTGTCGTGGATCGCGGAGGCGGCGATCGCACCGGCCAGCGAACTGTCTGAGGCCACCCTCTCGATTACCTGATCAAAGAGGGCAGATGTGACCAGGGGACGGGCTGCGTCGTGGATCAAGACCAGTTCGCTTTCACAGAGGGCGAGGGCGTTGAGGACCGATTCGGTTCGTGTCCCCCCTCCCTCGACCACTCGGGTTCGCTCGTCACCGACGAGGATCTGATCCGCCATCCCTGGAGGAGCGGCGATCACCACCCCGCCGATCGACTCCGCGCCCTGAAGCGCATCCAGCGACCACTCGTACATCGGCCTCCCGGCCAGTTCGACCAAGGCCTTCGGCTCGCCGGCTCCGAGTCTCTCCCCCGAGCCGGCAGCCGCGAGGATGGCGCTCGCGTCAGGCAGCTGCTGCTTCCTGCATCGCACCGAAGCTCTTCTCGAGCAGACCGTCGAGGTAGGCCTCGGCACCCTCTTCGTCGGTGTCGAGCGCGTACATGAACTCCGAGGCGAGTACCTGCTTGGCGCGAGTGTACATCTGCTTCTCCCCGGTGGAGAGACCCTTCTCCATCTCGCGGAGTGCGAGGTTTCGGACCACCTCGGCCAGTTCGAAGACGTCGCCGGTCTTGATCTTCTCCCGGTTGTGTTTGAAGCGACGATTCCAGTTCTTCGGCATGTCAGAGACCGGGTCGGTGAGGACGGCGACCACCTTCTTGAGTTCGCTCTCGTCGCAAACGCGGCGCAAGCCAGCGCGTGCGGCGTTCTCGGACGGGACCATCACCGTCATGTTGTTGTGGAGGATCATGATCGTGAGGTACTCGCGCCGCGAACCCATCAGGTTGCGGTTTTCCTTCTTCAGGACCTTTCCCGCACCGTGGTGCGGGTAGACCACCTTGTCGCCGATCTCGAACTCGATGTGTTCGTAGAC
>CAIUSP010000084.1 GCA_903901855.1 uncultured bacterium
AAGTCCCCGCTGATGATCAGCACGAACAACATCAGCCGCTCCGAGAGGTGCTTGGCCTGACCGGCGCTCGAGAGTATGCGATCGCGGGCGATCAGCACGATTCCCGGGATCACCACCGCTGCCAGGGCCGCGGTCCAGAAGATCCTGCTTGCGGGGAGGCCGAACCACTCGCTGAGCAGGAAGAAGACGATTGCGACGATCGTCCACGGGCGATGTCTCCGGGTATAGGAGCGAAGGCTCGGATGCTGATAGGCGCCCAGCTCTCGCATCAGCAACAGCATCGACAGAGCGAAGGCACAGGCAACGGGGAAGCTGATCTGAAAACCCTCCATGCCGAGATCTTTCGGATCGAAGAGCGCGATTCCGACCACCGCGATCATCTGGAGCAGGCAGGCCCAGCGGATGACCAGCGCTCGCACGACCGCCCGCCGCTTCTTGCTCCAGTCGATCGGGCGGAGCGGATCCCCGTACCGGTTGGTGAACAGGACCGTCTCCTGCCAGACCCACCAGATGAAGACGAAGGCGCCGGTTACCAGCGCGAGCGAGGTGAACCCTGCCGTCTTGCTGTAGTCCAGCGAGATTCCGAGAACCGCCGCTGCGAAGACGAGGTCGTAGAAGAGCTCGTACGGACTCACCCGTGGGTCCTTGTAGGCAGGCGCTGTGCCCGCTGTCGCGACATCCTTGTTTGCCGAGCCCCGCCTGCGTGCCATGGGGCGGGAGTATCGCAGTGGCTGAGAATCGGGGGCGGTGCGGCCGTGTGGCCTCAACCTCATGTGGTGAAGATCTGGAGGAAAGCGCTACTTCCAGTCAGATGAGTGGTTAATCTCTTCGATGATGGCTTTTCGGAGGAGCCCAGCGAAGCGCCGGAGGGCGGCGGTTGCCACCTTCACCGTCGGCTGCCTGATCACCTCGATTGCGGCCAGTAGCGCCGGTGCTGCGGGCTTCCCATCGCTCTCGGACGACGAACTCCGAACGCTGATGAGCAAGCCGATCGAGCTGCCGGTCGGCCCGCAGGCCGAATTCGCAGCTGAGACACGAAGCCGCACCAACCCGCGCCTGGTGCTCGTCTCCTGTGCCGGTCTCACTCCCACCATCCAGGGAACTCCTGCCAGCGAGACCCTCAACGGCACGCCGGGCGACGACGTGATCCAGGCGCTCGGTGGCAGCGACACCATCAACGGCGGCGACGGTGCAGACACGATCTGCGGTGGGGGCGGCAGCGACAAGATCAACGGCGAAGTCGGAGCCGACTTCTTGCTGGGCGAGAACGGCGACGACGTGATTCGAGGCGGCGACGGGGTAGCGTTTGTCGTGGGTGACTTCCTCGGACTGCCTTCCGGTTCCGAGACTCGCAAGGCCGGTCGTGATCGGATCTTCCCGGGGGCATTGGGGTCGCAGGCGGTGGTCGGTGACAGCATGATCCTGGGCTCCGGATCATCCGTCCGATCCTCCGCGCCGGATCAGATCACCCTGACGGGCGAGGCGGCATATGTGGTGGGTGACAGCCTGAGCATCACGGGAAACAGCGCCAGTGGAGGAGCAGCTGATCGGATCACCCTGACAGCGAGCGGCGTTGCAACGACCCTCGTGGGTGATTCGTTGCTGACCTCCAATCCCACCGGGTCTGCTTCGGGCGGCGGCAACGACACGATCACAGGCCCGGGTGGGGCCGTCTTCATCGCTGGTGACTCCGGGAGCGACGGCAATGCCTCTGGCGGCGGCAAGGATCTGATCAAGACGAACGCGGTTTTCATGGTCGGCGACAGCCGTGGATTCGGAGGCAGCACGATCGGTGGCGGACCTGACAAGATCACCGCGTTCAACGCATTCGGCACCAACGCTTCTGTCACCGGCGACTCTTGGGGAGAGACAACGGTTCGCGGTGGCGCAAGCGACACCATCTCGGTCGCAGGTACGGGCGGAGCGGTCGGCGACAGCGTCTCTACCGCTACCGGGGCAACCGTCACTGGAGGCGGCAACGACTCGATCAAGGCGATGAGCGGCGGAACCGCCATAGGCGATTCGGTCTCGGCTGGCGGCGATGCGACAGGGGGCGGCAAGGACAAGATCGTGGTGGGAGGAACTCCGCCAGGTGACCGTGAGGTAATCGGCGACTCGCGAGCCAGCGGCACCGCGCGAGGCGGCGGTCGTGACTTCATCCGGGGCGGCGGAACGCGCGACAAGGTGTACGCCGACTCTCTCGCGTTGAACGGCAATGCGCTGCTCTCGGGATCGGACACGGTCCTGACCGGGGGCGGCCCGGACTTCGTCTCGGGTGATTCGTTCTCGGATCTCGGGATCGCGACCGGCAGCGGAT
The DNA here is from genome assembly GCA_903901855.1 of uncultured bacterium. GTDB lineage: Bacteria > Actinomycetota > Thermoleophilia > Solirubrobacterales > 70-9 > CAIUSP01. The sequence goes on from CAIUSP010000084.1 coordinate 2,318, forward strand.
CTGATCTGATCAGGGGAGGTCCAGGCGACGATGACCTGCGGGGTGATCACCCGGGCGCAGGCGATTCAGGCGCTGGCCGGGACAAGATCTACGGCGAGGCCGGAATCGACTTCCTCGACGGAGGCCCGCTGCGGGACCTCTGCGATGGAGGCACCGGCAGTCCGGACACCCAGACAGCCTGTGAAATACGGATCAGGATTCCCTGATCAACGCCAATGCCAATGCCAATGCCAATGCGAGGAGCGGACGAGATGACCCAGATCACCATGGTTGACAGGCGCAACGGAATTCTCGGAGCAGCTCTGGCCGCTGCTCTCATCTGTCTGGGTCTAACCGCCGCTCCCGCTCATGCTGCAGTGGAATGCGATGGCGTTGCCGCGACGATCGTAGGCACCAACGCCTCTCAGACGATCAACGGCACCGCGGGGGTGGATGTGATCGTCGCCCGCGGCGGCGACGATGTGATCAGAGGGCTCGGTGGCGGTGACAAGGTCTGCGCCGGACTCGGCAGCGATCGAGTCTTCGGTGGAGAGGGAGACGACACGTTGATCGGCCAGCAAGGCAACGACTACCTCGACGGTGGGGCCGGAGCTGACGATTTGACCGGCGACATGCACGAAACGCTCCCCCCAGGCCCGGTGCAGACTCGTGCGGGTCGCGACATCCTCCTCGGTGGCAGCGAGGGCGGGTCTCCTGTCTCGGACCTCCTCCGTGGGGACCACCAGGTGGTTGGCCAAAACGCTATCGGCGCTGCTGCCGACAAGATCACCCTCGGACCGGGTGGAGGATCCGTTTACGCAGACAGCGCTGCCAATGGTGCGAAGGCGATCGGTGCCGCCACCGACCGAATCTCCGCCAGCGAGAGTTCGGCGGTCTATGGAGACGCGGTCGGGACCGCGGGCGCTACCGGCGGTGCCCGCGACATCATCAGGTCGGCGGGCGGGGTCGTGTTTGCTGATTCCTCCGCGCTCAGCTCGGGGACTGCCAAGGGAAGCGGCGAGGACAAGATAACCTTCACCGGAACGGCCACGATCTTCGCTGACACTCACTCACCGAACGGTCTGGCATCGGGCGCCTCCTCGGACACGGTCCTGCTCAAGAGCACCGGCACCGTGTTCGCCGATGCGAACGGAGCGACCGCCCGCGGCAACGCACCGGATGTGGTCACTGCCACCAACGGCGACGCTTCACAAACGCTGTTCCTCGACGCCTACTCGAGCACTGGCGTTGCAGCCGGCAAGGGGGGAGATGACGTCTTCAGCCAGGCGGCTGGCACCGGCACCATCTCCGTATTCGCCGATAACTACGCGGGTGGATCGGTCCCTGTCGTCGGCGTGGGGAACGACCGGATCCTGAGACCGAAAAACGATGGCGCGGCAACTGTCTTCCTGGATTCTTATCACTCGGGCTCCGGCCCCTCCAGGGGTGGCGGAAAGGACGTCTTCCGCAGCGGGGGTGGCGCAGGCGCGGTCTTCGGCGACGGCTACTCGGCGGGTGCAACCGTCGGCGCAGGGCGAGATCAGATCAACGGCCTCGCTGCCGGGACGATCTTCGGTGACGGCTACTCCACCGGCGGCGCAGCATCGGGTGGCGCCAACGACACAGTCAGCATGCGCCAGTCGGGGGTGATCTATGCCGATGCGGCCTCGAGCGGATCCGGACAGGCCAGCGGCGGAGGTGACGATCGCATCAGCGGAGGCTCTGCAGGCGTGGTCGTGTTCGCGGATGCCCGGGCCTCTGGTACCGGGAACGCCGTGGGCGGAGGAGACGATGTGATCAAGGTCAGGGACTCGTCCACGGTCTACGCGGATGCGTACTCGGCCAGCGGCACCAGTCAGAAAGCCGGCAAGGACACTATCTCCGGCACCAGTAGTGGTGGGTCTGTGCTCATCTTCTCGGATCTCGCTGGAACCATTGGTGTATCGGGTGCCGCCAGAGACGAGATCGAGATCAGCGGCAGCAGCGCCAATACGGTGTACGCGGATTCGGTCACAGGGGCGGGGACGGCCAGTGGGAGCGCCCCTGACCGCATCATCACCGGAAACGGCCCCGACGTGATCTTCGCCGACAGCATCTCGAGCGGAGGTGTAGCCAACGGCAGCGCAGCTGATCTGATCCGCTCGCGCGGTGGCGACGATGTGGTCTACAGCGATCACCCCGATGTTGGCGATACCGGGGGCGGTCGTGATCTGATCTATGCAGGGGCTGGTGTGGACACGATGTTCGGCGGACCGCTGTTCGATCTCTGCGATGGCGGACCGGATTCACCGGATGTCGCGAACGATTGCGAACGCACTCCGAACGTTCCCTGAGCGGGCAGTCCTGATTTTTCGACCCCGCCTGTCAGGAATCGACGGGCCGGGCCGACTAACCGTCTGCAGAGCTTGATTTCACCGCGACCGGCCGCGTTTTGACCAGCAAATCACGGGCCGCCGGGAGAGGGTCGAGCCGCAAGAGGAGCAAGACAATCGACCCTGCCGGGCGCAGTTGGTGTGCCCGGCGCGAAAACTCTCACGAGAGGAGTCCACATGGCAAAGGTCACCCCCGAGTTCACCATCGACGAGGCGCTCTACCTGCTGAGCGCGGTCGTCAAAGTCGCCGAAAACGACCCGCACGTACAGATGGCGGTGAACAAGCTCGAGCACGGGATCCTGGATGCCGCATGCGAGGACCCGGCGGAGCTGATGGCTTCGCACGAGCGAACCCAGCTCCACACCATGGACTTCTTCCCCAAGAACGGGAGGAAGGTATGAGGCGCTGGCCGCGACTCAAAGAGCACGGAATCACCATCTGGCGCCTCCGCGAGACGCTCGACGCCAATCTGGAAGAGTTCGGCGAGGCCGGCTTCATCGAGATGATCCAACGTGAAGACCGGCCCGACATGGCGAAGGTCGTAGGAGCGATCCACCTCATCCAGCGACGGAAGGAGCTGGCGACGCTGGCGCAGATCGCGGCGGTACTGGACTGGCCACACGGTCGGGTGCGCACAGCGCTGAGTGCGCTGGAGGAGAGAAGGGCCGCCAAGCGCTCGCGGATCCGAAACCCTTACAGGCCCTACTCGGTCGCGTTTTCGAAAGAGCTTAAATCGCCACTCAGCCCGGATGACTTCGTCGCGGCTCTCGATCCGAGCGATCCGCGCGATTCGAACCCTCCGGCCAAGCAGCCGGACCCGCTGCGAGAGAGTCCTGCGAGCGCGGAGGCAGCAGAGAGGTCGCTGATGCAGATCCAGCGCGAGCGCTACTTCAAAGACGAAGCAGCATGAGCGCTGTCGAATCGGAAAGCCTGCCGAGTGGGCTCCGTACCTTCAAGAGATGCGGGGAGCCGCGCAGGTGGTAGGGCAGCAGGGAGTCCGAGTGTCTGTGTGACGGGATGATCTGCAGGAACTGCGGATACGGCAAGAAGCACCGCCCGATCAGCGACCACTACGACCCGCGTGACGGCAAGTGGTGGCACATGCCTCACTTCGCCGGCCACGGTGACTGCTGGGGCTGGAACCCGATCACGCATGGACTTCGCTCAGACGTTTGCAAGCAGCGCGACCACCACACCCCCGTGAGCGGTCCAGAGGATGGTGCGGACGAGGTTGGAGCGCATCAGGCGGCGGTGAATGGCGCTGTCGAACCCTGGCTCGAGCGCCTGATGGGCCGGCACCGCGCCGCCGAAGGTGACGAGCCAGGTTCCGAGGGCGAGGATCGCTCCGGTAATTGCGAGGGCGGTGAGCGGGTCGCCGCCCGAGCCGGTCGGAGGGTCGAAAGCAATCCAGATGGAGCTCGTCAGCTCGACGATCATCGGGACTACCACCACCAGGCTGGTCCGCGACGAGTGTTCTGCGTGGTAGCTGCGGAACTCCGCTCTGCCCACTTGGGCGAACAGCGGATAGTGGACGACCTCGACGAACCAGGCCACGCCGAGCATGAACAGGGTGGCGACTGCGTTGGCGAGGAGGAGCGCGCTCAGTCTCGGTCTTCCTTCGGTTCCGTGTCGTCGCCTGCCAGAGCCTGTTCGAGACGGCTCAAGGCGCCAGCGCCGTTGCCGTCACCGGACGCCGTCCCCTTGGTCTCCTCCGGTGCAGGGGCGCCCTCGGCAGGCACACCGAGCTCATCCTCTTCCTCGGCTTCGGCTCGGTGCATCTCGGTGCTGGCGAGCCCCGTCCGCATCCGCCAGTCCTCGCCGGCATCGGTGCCGAAGAGGACCCCGGCCTCCTCTCGAGCCGCCGGGTGGATGCGGAGCGCGTCGGGCCAGATCTTGATCGCTGTCTTGAGGTTGAAGATCGTGGTGCGGAGCAGAGCCTCGCGAGCCGGATCCCAGGAGAAGCCGTACATCCGGCGGATCTCGTCTGGCAGGAGGCCGATCGAGGTCAGCTTGACCACCTCTCCCACCGGTGTCAGGGCGACCCGAACCCATCCCTCGAAGGGCGGGTCGAAGATGATCCCGACCGACATGTCGCGCACCTCGCCGGAGATCCAGAGACTCCCGTCGCGGCAGCGCGTGCTCACGTAGTCGCGGAGTTCGGGCTCGGTCTCGGGCATCGAGCCGTCGGGCATGCCGAGGAGGCTGCCGATCTTCTTGTAGTCGTCCCAGTAGGACTGCCGCTCTTCGGCGGTGAGCGATCCGATCAGCTGCTCGTAGTAGAGGAGGGCGGAGTCGGCGAGGGTCGCGAGAACCCACAACCCGAGCACCGGATCGTCTCCGGCGTAGGGCGTGCCGGCGGGTATTGGGCCGTAGTCGGCACCGGTCTTGCCCTTGACCCGCGAGTGCATCTGGCGGATCTCGCTGCCGGTCTCCTCGGCCTGCTCGACCGTGCCGAAGTACATCCGGCTCATCCGCTCGTCGGTGGATTGGAGCCTCGTCTGCGGATCGCTGAAGATGATCGAGTGTCGTTGGAAGCCGACCACCGCCACCGGGTCGCAGGCCTGCATCAGGAGGGCGCGCACGCCCGAGAAGGCGATCATCCGCTCGCCGTGGAGGCGCCGGATCATCGAGTCGGCGGGGAAGTAGCCGTCCACCTCGGCTGCGGCGACTCGATGAGTCTCACTGCCGATCAGCGGCAGGTGCGACGCACCGGGAATCTTGCGCGCCAGGCCGGCTGCCTCGGAGGCAGCGAGTCTTGCCCCTGACACGGCGCCGGAGGCCGCAGAAGCGGCAGTCGTCTTGAGGTCGTCGCGAAGGCCCATCAGTCCAGAAGGGTAGCCGTCCAACACCCCGGGCCGGAACCAGGAGTAGGCTTGCCAAGAGCCGAGGAGAGGAGAGCAAGCGTGTCTCAGCAGGTCACCGAGCGGGTCGAGTTCGAAAGCCACTGAGTTACGCTGGTCGGTAAGTGGTTCCGCGCCGAGGGCGAGGCGTTCGCCACCGGTAGCGACTCACACGGGCAGGCCGGGGCGCGGCCGTGTGTCCTGATCGCACACGGGTTCGGTAACACCGCTGACAGCGGACTCGAGCAGTTCGGCGAGGCTTTCTCCGGTATCGGCCTGGACGCAATCGTCTTCGACTATCGGTGCTTTGGCGCCTCTGCCGGCGAACCGCGGCAGTTGGTCAGCTACAAGCGTCACCGCGAGGACTACCACTCGGCGATCGCGTTCGCCCGGTCGCTGCCGGGGGTGGATCCGGAGCGGATAGTCCTCTGGGGTACCTCCTACTCGGGCGGGCATGTGATCTCGGTCGCTGCCGAGGACGACCGCATCGCGGCGGTGATGTCGGTAGTGGCATCGCTGGACGGCGCGGCGACCCTGAAGCAACTGGTCAAGACAGCCGGTGCTGGACAACTGGCCAAGGCGACCGCGCGGGGGATGCAGGACAGGCTCGCGGCGCTCGCCGGTAGAGAGCCGGTGATGATGGCCACCGCTGCGGTGCCGGGAGAGTTGGCGGCCCTCTCCACTCCGGACGCTTTGGCAGGCGTGCTGGAGATAGCTGGTCCGACCTATGTCAACGAGTTCTGCGCCCGCGAGGCGCTGGTTGCCTCGAACAATCGACCGATCAAGGTCGTGGGCAAGGTGAAGTGCCCGGTGCTGTTCCAGATCGCGGTCGACGACCAGATCGCGCCGAACGCATCGGTCGAGAAGGCCGCCGAGAAGCTCGGTGCTCAGGCGGAGTTGCGTCGGTATCCGGGAGGCCACTTCGATGCGTATCGAGGCGACACCTGCGCCGAGATCAAGGCCGACGAGATCGCCTTCCTGCAGCGGGTCCTGGGCGGATAGCGCCGCTCAGGCTTTGAGTTTGCGGCCGGTCGCGAACAGGTACTGCGACCACGCCAGCAGTCCGAGAGCGATTGCGGCGAGGATGCCGAACGAGAGCAGCGGACTCGCGTCAGAGATGCCGAGGAAGCCGTAGCGAACCGCGTTGACCACGTAGAAGAGAGGGTTGACGTGGGAGATCTGCTCCCAGGGAGTGCCGAGTCGGTCCACCGAGTAGAAGACCCCTCCGAGGAAGACCAGCGGCAGGATCACGATGTTGTTGATGAAGCTCGTGTGGTCGAAGCTGTCGGCGAAGATCCCGACTACGGTGCCGAGTGAGCCGAAGCCGATGGTGAGCAGTACCACCGCGAGGATCAGCAGCAACGGGTTCTCGATCGGAGTACCGGTGAGTGGCGCAGCGATCGCTGTGATCGCTCCGCCGATTATCAGGGCGCGGAATACTCCACCAGCGAGGTAGCCGAGGTTCATCTGCCAGGAGCGCATCGGTGCGGCGAGCACGTCGTCGATGTAGCGGTCGGAGCGGCCTTGGTAGATCGAGGATGCGTTGTTCGAGTAGGCAGCCTGCGCCATCGCCATCGCGACCAGACCGGGCACGATGAAGACTCGGTAGTCGAAGCCCTGGATCTCGCTGATCCGGGTACCGAGCGAGAGTCCGAAGACGATGATGAATAGGACCGAGGCCACGATCGGCGCGAGGGTCGTTTGGCTCCAGAGCTTGAGTACTCGGTGGCACTCGCGCGCTGCGAGCCATGCGAAGCCGCTCCACGGACGCGGGGTGTCGTTCATCCGTGTGCCCCCGCTTCGGACCCTGCGCCGACGGTGCGCAGGTAGACGTCTTCCAGGGAGCCCCCTCCGTGAGATTCCTTCAGGCCCTTGGCGGTATCACGGGCCACGATCCGGCCGCCGCCGATCAGCGCGAGATCCTCGCAGAGTTCCTCTGCCTCCTCGAGGTAGTGGGTGGTGAGCAAGATGGTGGTCCCCTGCTCGTGCAGGCGGCGGATGTAGCGCCACAGTTCGTGACGGAGTTCGAGATCGACTCCTGCGGTCGGCTCGTCGAGGATGACGAGCCGCGGTTCGTGGAGGAGCGCTCGGGCGAGGAGCAGGCGCCGCTTCATCCCGCCGGAGAGACGCGGAGCGCGGGTGTCTCGCTTGTCGGTCAGGTCGAAGACCTCCATCATCCGCTCGGCTCGCTCGGAGGCCTCGGCGCGGGTCATCCCGTAGTAGCCGCCGTGGTAGAGCAGGGCCTCACGCACCGAGAGGAAGCGATCCAGGTTCGCCTCCTGTTCTGCCACGCCAAGGAGTCGTCTGGCCTGGAGAGAGCTTCCCGGGTGTCCGAACACCTCTATCTCGCCAGAGCTCGGCCGGATCAGATTGCAGACCGCGCTGATCAGGGTGGTCTTGCCAGCCCCGTTCGGCCCGAGCAGACCGAAGAAGGACCCCTGCGGGATATCGAGATCGAGCGAGTCGAGGGCGAGGGGGCCGTCCTCGTACTGCTTGCTGAGGCCTCGAATGGAGAGTGCGGGTTGGTCGTTGTGTGACATCACGGACCCATGATGACGGTCGGTCACGCCCATCTGCCTCACGCCGACCCCCGAAGGCCCAAAAACCTGTCGGGTTCCCTACGATTCCAGCGGTCAAGTCTGTTCACAAACCCCGACTCATCTAGGAGAGGAATCAACAAATGCCCAGAGCACGTGTGATGTTCGCTTACGGATGTGCCGTGGCGCTCGCTGCCTTCGCAGTGGGTTGCGGCGGAACCGACTCGAGTAGCGATACCTCGGGTTCGACCGATCTGTCCGAATGCACCCCCGACAAACTGGAGACGGTGAGCTCAGGAGTGCTGACGGTAGGTACCGACAGCCCGGCCTACGAGCCGTACTTCGTCGACGATGATCCTTCCAACGGCAAGGGCTTCGAGTCCGCCGTTGCATATGCGATCGCCGATGAACTCGGCTTCAGCAAGGATCAGGTCGAGTGGACGGTCGTGCCATTCAACTCGTCGTATGCACCAGGTCCGAAGGACTTCGACTTCGACGTGAACCAGATCTCGATCACGCCCGAGCGTCAGAAGGCAGTGGATTTCTCCGCTCCTTACTACACGGCCAACCAGGCAGTGATCGCGACCAACGGCACCGATGCGGCCAAGGCAACCTCGCTGGACGATCTCAAGAGCGCCACCATCGGCGTCCAGATCGGTACGACCAGCCTCACCGCGGTTCAGGACAAGATCGACCCTGACACCCAGGTGAAGGTGTTCGATACCTCCAACGACGTCGTCTCGGCTCTGAAGAACGGCCAGATCGACGCGCTGGTGACCGACCTGCCGACCGCGATCTACCTGACCGCCGTCGAGCTGTCGGACCAGACGGTCGTCGGGCAGTTCGAGGCCGAGGGTGGAGACCAGTGGGGCGCACTGCTCCAGAAGGGCTCCTCTCTCACCGGTTGTGTGTCCGCCGCGGTCAACTCGCTGCGCGACAACGGCGATCTCGAGACGATCACCGATGAGTGGATGAGCGGTTACGCGAACGCTCCCAAGCTCGACTGAGTAGCGTCTAGAGCAATCTGATTGCGGGACCGGGGCGGCGCCAGATGGCGCCGCCCCGTCTCGTTCAGGGCCAATCGGGAATACTCCAGCCCAGACGATGGAGGCTGTAAAGGCCGGCAAGGCCTACGAGGTCGGTACCCGCCGTGAGGCTCGGCGCGCCGCCCGCAAGAGGATGGACCGAAGAGGCGCGCTGATCGCGTTCGTCTCCTCGGTCGTCGTACTCGGAGGGCTCGCCGCCCTGATCCTGACCAGCCCGGGATGGCCAGACGTTCGGGAAACCTTCTTTTCTCCCTCCGCCTTCGCCGACTCCTTTCCAGAAATCCTGAAGGCGTTCAGGATCGACGTGGCGATGTTCCTCGTGGTCGAGGTCATCGTGCTGATCTGGGGGCTGGTAGTCGCTCTGGTGCGTACCTCGAGCGGCCCGGCGCTCTTCCCCTTGCGGCTGCTCGCTGCGGGCTATTGCGACATCTTCCGCGGCATCCCGACGATCCTGCTCGTCTACCTGGTCGGATTCGGGATACCGGCTCTCGGTCTGTCCGGCGTTCCGACCGATCCGATCATCCTCGGTGGGTTTGCGCTGGCCCTCTCCTACGGCGCCTACGTCTCCGAGGTATATCGGGCAGGGCTGCTGTCGGTGCACAAGGGGCAGAAGGATGCCGCGCTCGCGATCGGCCTCGACGAGCGCCAGTCGCTCAGGTTCGTCGTCCTGCCTCAGGCAGTGAGGCGCGTGATACCGCCATTGCTGAACGACTTCATCGCCTTGCAGAAAGACGTCGCCTTGGTCGCGATCCTCGGTGTGGTCGAGGCCTTCAGGGTTGCTCAGATCGATGCAGCGGCGAACTTCAACTACACGCCGCTCCTGGCAGCGGCACTGCTCTATCTGATCATCACGGTGCCGCTCGCCCGGGTGCTCGACCGGATGGACTTGACCACCGGAGGTAAGGCCAAGTGAGTCCGGGCACGGTTATCGAGCTCGAGGGGGTGACCAAGTCGTTCGGGGACCTCGAGGTCCTGCGTGGGATCGATTTCGAGGTGAGAGAGCACGAGGCGATCGCGGTGATCGGTGCCTCCGGGTCGGGCAAGTCGACCTTGCTCCGATGCGTGGACTTGCTGGAGGAGATCGACGACGGCGACATCTATCTCGACGGCGAGGTGATCACCGATCCGTCGGTAGACCAGGTTTCGGTCAGACGCAGGTTGGGGATGGTCTTCCAGGCTTACAACCTCTTTCCGCACCTGACCGCGATCGAGAACGTGATGCTCGGCAGCACTCGCGCGCACGGCCTAGGCAAGGTCGAGGCGGATCAGCGGGCAAGGGATCTGCTCGGGAGGTTCGGACTCGGCGACCGCGCCGACGAGAAGCCCGATCGGCTATCGGGCGGTCAGCAGCAGAGGGTTGCGATCGTTCGGGCCCTCGTCGCCAACCCGCGGGCTCTCCTGCTCGACGAGGTGACCAGCGCGTTGGATCCGGAGTTGGTCGGGGAGGTGCTCGAGGCGGTCAAGGAATTGAAGGAGGAGGTGGGGGTGACGATGCTGATCGCAACCCATGAGATGGGCTTCGCCCGCGAGGTGGCGGATCGGATCGCCTTCCTTCACGAGGGTCGAATCCTCGAGATGGGGACGCCGTCCGAGGTGTTGGATTCTCCGAGCAACGCGGAGACTCGCCAGTTCCTGC
>CAIUSP010000085.1 GCA_903901855.1 uncultured bacterium
CAACGTCGGGATCTCCGTCTCGCGCGTGGGCGGCAACGCGCAGATCGCGCCGATGAAGAAGGTCGCGGGCAAGCTCAAGCTCGAGCTCTCGCAGTACCGCGAGCTCGAGGCGTTCGCCCAGTTCGGTTCTGAACTCGATGCCGATACCCAGAGGACGCTCGCAAGAGGCGAGCGAATGGTCGAGACCCTGAACCAGAACGAGCGCCAGCCGATGTCGGTTGCTGAGCAGGTGGCATCGATCTACGCCGGAACCGGCGGTTACCTCGACCGGATCAAGGCGGAGCGCGTCTCGGATTTCCTCCGTGACCTGATCGCGCGTCTGAGGTCGGAGAACCAGGATCTGTTGAGCCGGATCGACGAGACCGGTGATCTTCCGGAGGCCGACGAGGAGGCACTCGGCAAGGCGATCGGCGACATGGTCGACGACTTCGGCCCCGACTTCGACGCCGATGGCAATCCGATAGACGAGGGCGAGTCCGACCGCATCGTCTCCGAGGAGGAGCGCGAGGCGCCGGCACGCACCGAGGCGGCAGCGAGCTAGCCGGATGGCCACCCAGAAGGAAGTCAAGAACCGCATCGCCAGCGTCAAGAACGTCGGCAAGATCACGCGGGCGATGGAGATGGTCGCTGCGGCGCGCCTGCGTCGGGCGGAGGAACGGATCCTCGCCTTGCGGCCCTATGCGGGTCAGCTGCGCAAGATGACCCGCCAGGTCGCATCGGCAGCCGGAGCCGAGGCCCGGGGTGTGCCGGTGCTCGAGGAACGTACCGACGTCAAGCGGGTCGGGGTCCTGCTCGTCACCGGTGACCGAGGTCTGGCCGGGTCCTTCAACTCCCAGATCCTGCGCGAGGGACTTCGATACGGGGCCAAACTCCGTACCGAAGGCAAGGAGGTTTCGTACTCGGCGGTCGGTCGTCGAGGCGCGTCTTCGATGCGGTTCCGCGGTGAGGAACTGGCGGGCGAGTTCGCGGGCTTCACCGATCGTCCTGAGTTCGCGAATGCCCGCGAGATCGCCGAGGGCCTCACGGCCGATTACGTCGACGGCAAGCTCGATCGGGTGGAGATCGTCTACAACCGCTTCGTCTCGCCGCTCACCCAGTACGTTCGCCGGCAGGTCCTGCTTCCAATCCAGCAGGCAGAGGTCTTCGGTGAGGGTGCAGAGGAGGAAGAGGCCGAGACGGCAGAAGAGTCAGGCGATCTCGCAGAGGCCCACCTGAAGGCGCTCTGGGTCTACGAGCCCGACCCGGATGAGTTGCTGGCCATCCTGATTCCCGAGTACGCGAATCTGACCGTTTTCAGGGCGCTGCTCGAATCGACTGCGTCCGAGCACGGCGCGCGTATGACTGCGATGCGGAACGCCGCCGAGAATGCCCAGACGATGATCGGCAATCTGACCCTCGAGATGAACCGGGTTCGGCAGGCCGAGATCACTCAGGAGATCCTCGAGGTGGTCGGTGGAGCCGAGGGTCTGTCGTAGGCAGCCGAGAGAACTTCAAACGAATTTGAGAAGAAAGAAAAGGAGCTGAAAGTGCCAGAAGGAAACGGAAACAACGTCGGAAGCGTCGAGCAGGTCACCGGAGTGGTGGTGGATGCCGTCTTCA
>CAIUSP010000086.1 GCA_903901855.1 uncultured bacterium
CGGCAGCCAGTTTCACGCGCTGTGCTTCGCCTCCCGAGAGGGTGGGAGCTGATTGACCCATGCGTACGTAGCCCAGGCCGACCTCGACCAAGGTGTTCAGGTGGCGCGCGATGGGAGGCACCGCGGCGAAGAACTCGAGTGCCTCCTCGATCCGGTCGACGAACTCCCCCTCATCCAACGTGTAGGCCTCTGGCGAGCGCTTCCCCTGACCGAAGCCACAGAAGGCACAGCCGACGATGCACACGTTGGTGAAGTTGATGTTCCGATTGATCACGAAGGTCGCCAGATCACCTGCCAGATCAGCTCTGAGCTCATCGGCGGCGACGCGCATCTGCTCGATCGTCTCGGGATTGGTCTCGGCGAAGAGTGCAGCGAGTTCGTCCTCGGTCAGGCGCTCTCCCTCTCTTCCCTTCTCTATAGCGACGGAGGCCAGGACCGAGTTCGTGTCACCCGAATTGAGCGAGCGGCCGGATCCCCGTCGGGGGATGAAGCTCCAGTAGCGGGACTTGACCAGATCGAGCACCCCCTGCTCCATCCACTGGGGATCGAGGAACTGGGGGTAGGCACAGAGTCTCTCTGCAACCGCATAGCCCCTCGGCGCGAGATTCGCACGGATCTCGCGGGGGCTCGGGAAGGCCTCCTCCGGCGAAATGTGATCGCCGTTGGCCGACAGACCGCCAAGGTCAGTCGCGCCGGCATCGACGAGTTCGGGCCACCAGTCGGCGAGGTTCGGAGGGATCTGTATCCCCACCTCGGGCATCAGCGTGCGGCAGGCGGCTACCAGTTCGACCATCTCGTCGAGCGTCACCTCCGAGGCCCACTCAGGGCGCTCGACGGATTCAGACTCCTGCTCACCCGCATCGATACCTGACCACCTTCGGCGGGCCGAAGAGTCCGCGATCTCAGCCACATCCTGGTCGTAGTAACGCGGGTGTGGGACGTAGTTCTGGAGGATCACCTCCTGGATGTGGCCGAACCGCTCGTTGAGCCCCGCGATCACCTTCAGCGATTCGATGCGCTCGTCGACGCTCTCACCTATGCCCACGAGTATTCCGGTGGTGAAGGGGATCTTGAGTTCGCCTGCCGTCTCGATCATCTCGATACGCGGCGCGGGATGCTTGGTCGGAGACCCTGCGTGAACGGTCTCCATCAGGCCTTCGGAGACCGACTCCAGCATCAGTCCCTGCGAGGCAGTCACTTCACGCAGCCTGATCAGGTCCTCCCGACTTATCACCCCGATGTTGGTGTGGGGCAGTAGCCCCCGCTCTATCGCACGCTCGCAGGTCCAGGCCACGTAAGAAGTGAAGTCCTCGTGACCCCAGAGGGAGAGCCGTTCGGCGACCTCAGCATTGACCTCCGGGCGTTCACCGGTGAGGACGAGCAGCTCCTTGCACCGACGACGCACCGCGTCGTCGAGTCGACGCTCGACCTCCTGCGGTGCGTACAGATGGGCCTGGCGGGTCGCGAACGAGCAGTACTTACAGAAGCACTGGCAGGTCCGAGACAGCGACAGCGTGTAGTTGCGTGAGTATGTGACCCTTCGCACCGAAGGGACGCTACCGCAGGGGCGCCCTCGCCCCCGCTCTGACTAGCTTCCTACGATGCCACCAGGAGGCGTGGAGGGCGGCTGACCGCCCTGGTGCTCCTGGCGAAGATGCGGCGCCTCGCCTGCTGGCGGAGCCGGCCCGCGGGGAGCCAACTCGTCGGCAAGCTCCTGATCGGGACCGCTGGCCTTCTCGATCACGAACTTGTAGAGGACCACAGCCAGCAACGCTCCGAGGATCGGACCGACGAGGTAGGGCCACACTCCGCCCCAGTCGCCGCTCACGAGAGCCGGGCCGAACCAGCGAGCGGGGTTGACCGCTCCGCCGGTGAGGGGTATCAGCACCATCTCCACCATCCCGTAGGCCGCTCCGATTGCGAGCGGGGCCCAGCGGCGGGCGTCGGGGTTGAGAGCCAGCGCCAGGACGGTCATCACGAGGAGGAAGGTTCCGATGCCTTCGAGGACCATGCCCGGGAAGTCTCCTCCAAGTAGCGGGCTGACCGAGGTTGCACCGTAGTCGGCGGCACGACCCTCATCCAGGAGGAACCACTTGGTCAGCAATGCACCGAGGACACCGCCGGAAAGCTGCGCGAGGATGTACACGGCGCCATCGACCGGATCCATCCTGCGCAACGCGATGAAAGCGGTGGTAACCGCAGGGTTGAAGTGGCCGCCACTTGCCACTCCGATGCTCGCGATCAGGATGAAGAGAACGAAGGCGCTGGTCAGCCCGACCACCGCGAAGTCCGAACCAAAGGATGCGTTCTGACCAACTGCCACGTAGAGCACGATGGTGCTCGTGATGATGAAGGTCAGAATGAGAGTGCCAAGCAACTCTCCGATGTAAGCGCCGAATCCTCTGCTCTGCACAGTCGTTCTCCTCCTTGGAGTAGATGGTCTCTCGTGGCCCGCGAGGAACCTCCGCGCCGGCCCGACGCAGTGTATACGCGAAGCAGCACGGATGCGTGAAACCAATATGGTCAAGGCGTGAAAGTCATGGTCGCGTTGCTGGCGGCTCTGGTCGGCCTGGCGACGCTGCAGGCTTGCGGGGGCGCAGAACCGGACGCACCCCGCCAGCGCGGGGCGCTGCTCACGCTCGATTTCCGACCCAACGCGGTTCATACCGGGATCTACTCAGCGGTAGGCAGCGGTGCCCTCGATGAAGAGGGGATCGACCTCACGATCAGGCAGCCAGGTTCTTCGGCAGAGGTCTCGAAACTGCTCGGCGCGGACAGGACGGACTTCGCGGTCATGGATATCGCCGATCTCGCAATTGCGAGGAGTCAGGGCGTGCCGCTCGTCGCCATCGCGGCCATAGTCCAGAAGCCATTGGCTGCCGTGATCGTCGGACCGGGAGCATCCGGCACGCCGCAGGTCGATCTCGAGGGAGCAACCGTAGGAGTTACAGGCACCCCGGCGGACGACCTCGTGCTGGACACGATCCTTGGCGCTCAGGGCCTCGTACGTTCGGAGGTCGACACGGTCAATGTCGGCTTCGGAGCGGTTGCCGCGCTGAGCGGGGGGCGTCTCGATGCTGCGACGGCGTTCTGGAATGCCGAAGGCGTCGAGATGCGACGAGCAGGGATACCGACCAGAGAGCTGCGGATCCAGCAATATGGCGCCCCCGGGTTCCCGCAGCTCCTGCTCGCCGTCGATTCGCGAGAAACCAGGCCCGACTCTCCTCTCGTCTGCTCACTCCTGAGGGGAATGTCGCGCGGATACTCCCTAACCCGTGATAACCCGTTTGAAGGCCTCGAACTCCTCCTCGAAGCCAATCCTGGGCTCGACCGAAGTTCCCAGACTGCGCAGCTCGAAGCGTTGCTGGCTGGGAGGGCGCTGACCGACACGGTCTCGGTCGACGCCAGAGCCGTTCGCGGATGGATCGCATGGGCGAGAGCTGGAGGACTGTTGACCCCAGAGGCCGCAGATGCCGCACGCGGGATGATCCGCACGCCCGATTCTGATTGTTTTCAGCTGCCCTGAGGGTCCAGCAGGTCAGAGGCCAGGTCGGTCAAATCCCGAATCAAGCGCGATCTCGGCACCGCCTTTGCGACACCTAACGCCAGTGCGGAATCACGAGGACCGGGATCTACGTGTGAGTAGTAGCCGAGAACCGGGCAGGGAACCTCGGCGAGACCGGAGAGGTCACCCAGTTCGGGAAGATCGACCACCAACAGATCGGCAGCCGGATCGATGCTTGCAGAGAGATCTACGGCGTATCCAGCTGTGATCAGGGCCTGCTGGATCTTCGAACCGAACAGCAGATCGCCGGTTACTACGACGATCCTCGCCATGCTCTCAGAGGCTGCGACGGTGGCGGAACTCCTCGCGGACGCTCTCGGGTCGGCCCCACATCTGCACGACCTCTGCCCTCCCCTCCTGAGCGTCGCGAATCTTCAATTCGCCCTCGATTCCCTCACGATCCAGACGGTCGAGTATCCCTGCAACCGTCGGGGCCGCAGCGGCGTGTCCGAACTTGCTGGCCACGTCGATACGCCAGTGCCATTCGGAGCGCGAATAGGGCTGAGCATTGATCTGCGAGAGCAAGACCGCGGAATCGATGTAGTCCTCGGGATCGAAGATCTTCAGGTCCAGCGACAGGTCGGTCCACCCCTCGGGCAGTGAATCGACCACGTTCCTGAAGTCGTCTGCAAGTGCCATCGTCAGGCAATCCTAGCCACTGCCGCCTAGCCGGCGAACAGTCGAAAGAGCAGGAAGAGATTCAGAGCGATTATCGGCGTCACGATCAAGCCGACCAATCCCGAAAGCCACCGGGGATTGACCAAGCCACCCATAACCTTCTTCCTCATCGAAAGCAACAAGAGGGGCACCAGCGCGAACGGGATCCCGAACGACAGCACGACCTGGCTGATGACCAGCGCGTCGGTCGGAGCCACCCCCAGAGCGACGATGACTATCGCCGGCGCGAGGGTTATCCCTCGCCGGAGATAGAGGGGGATCCGGCGATCGAGGAACCCCTGCATCACGACCTGACCGGACATCGTTCCTACCGAGGCCGATGCGAGTCCCGAGGCCAGCAGCGCCACCCCGAAGATCGTCGCCGCTTGATCCGAGATTGCCTTACCCAGACCCGCATAGGCACCCTCGATCGAATCGATCGCACCGAACTCCCCGCCCGAGAACAACGCAGCAGCCATAGCCATCATCGAGATGTTCACGAGACCCGCCAGCGCCATCGCGATCACTACATCCACTCTCTCGAACCCGAGGATCTTCCTCTTCTCGGTGTCATCCCGCCCCACCACCCGGCGCTGGGTCAAGGCCGAGTGGAGGTAGATCACATGGGGCATGACCGTAGCTCCGATGATTCCGCTGGCCAGGAGGATGCTCTCGGTACCCGAGAAGCCCGGGACGAAGAGCCCCTTGAGGGTGTCGGCACCGTCGGGCTTCGCGGCGATGATCTCGAAAGCGAAACCGAGCACCACTATCCCCACCATCCCGGCAATCCCCGCCTCCAGTCTGCGGAAACCACGGCGCTGCAGCTCGAGTACCCCGAACGAGATCAGACCCGACACCACAGCTGCCTCGAGCAGTGGCATGCCGAAAAGCAGATTCAGTGCCAGCGCGGCGCCGACGATCTCCGCGATGTCGGTTGCCATGGCCACAAGCTCCGCCTGGATCCAGAGCAGGAAGCTGGTCTTGCGGGAGAAGTTCTCTCGACAGGCTTCGGGGAGGTTCATCCCCGAAGCGATTCCCAGCTTCGCTGACTGCGTCTGGACGACCATCGCCATCAGATTCGCCATCAGGACAACCCAGAGCAACAGGTAGCCGAACTGCGATCCCGCCGATATATTCGTCGCGAAGTTCCCCGGGTCGATGTATGCCACGGCGGCTATGAACGCGGGGCCGAGAAAGGGCCAGATCCTCGCAAAGCCTCTCCGATCCCCGTCGAGCGACTGCCTCGCTGCTCGAGCCACCGCAGCCTCTCCCGGAAGAGCGGCTTCGATCGAGTCATCCTCCCGTCGGCCGGGCCCCTTCCCCTCACGCCGCCTGTGCAGCAGTTCGAGTGGATTCCTCATGGCGCTCCTGGATCGCTGATCACGCGACAAGTCTAGATAGGCCCTCTGATGCTCGAGCGTCGTCGAGGCGGGCGTAGAATCCCCGAAGATGGAAGAGAGACCGCACTCGCGAGAACCTGCACCCACCAACGTGGGCGAGATCGAACTGGATGCCGGTTACCGCCTGATCACCGAGGAGGCGGGCGTAGTGCCCCGTGAGACACTCGCGAGCCTCGACGTCGTGGGACCGGATGCGGTCGAGTTCCTCCAAGGCCAGCTGACCAACGACCTGGAGCGGCTCGAACCCGGGAGTGCAATGTACGCGGCCCTGCTCGACCGCAAGGCCCACATCGTCGCCGACTGCCGCGTGCTGATGATCGATCCCGAGCAGATCATGCTCGTTGCCGAAGCCAGTGCCATCGAAGCACTCGCCTCTCACCTCGAGACCTATCGGATCGGCCGCAAAGTCGAGGTGCAAGATCGAGCGGGAGAGCGGTCTGTCATCTCCGTGATCGGACCTGCGACCCGAGCGTTCCTGGACGCTCCTCCGGCGGGCAGGGAGGATCGCCATCTGGAGACGATGCTGGGCGGAGTCGGATGCAGGGTTCTGGGTACACCGAATGGCGTGGATCTGATCCACCTGACGGATGACGCGGAACCGCTCCGGACGGCCCTCGCGGAAAAGGGACTGACCGAGGTGCCAGAAGCCGCGGCGGAGATCCTTAGAGTCGAGTCAGGGAGACCGAGGTTCGGCCTCGAGCTCGACCGGTCGGTGATGCCCGCAGAGGGCGGCATCGTCGAACGAGCGGTCGATTTCGAGAAAGGCTGCTACCTGGGTCAGGAGCCGGTCGCCCGGCTTCACTACAAGGGCCGACCGAATCGCCTGCTCAGAGGCCTGAAGCTCTCGAGACCGGCACGGTTCGGCGAGGTGATCAACGGCAGTGGACGCGAACTCGGCACGATCACAACGGCCTGTGTGTCTCCCGCGGTTGGGCCCATCGCGCTGGCGCTGGTCAGACGGGAGGCTGAGCCAGGGGCCACCGTGGCTGTCGGGGACGACGGAGCATCCGCCGAGGTGGTCGAGTTGCCCCTGCGCACCAGATGAGACCTCTACTAGTCTTAGCCCAGTGTCACCTCGAGCCCTGACCCCGCGCCTCCTCTCACTGGGCGTCGCCGCAGCGCTGATTGCCGCTCTCGCAGGCTGCGGAAGCGATACGGTCACGACCGAGGACCGCCCGGCACGAGGCATCGAGGTATCTGTGAGGATCGGACCGAAGGGCGTTCAGGTTTCCCCGAGGAACTTCGGCGCCGGACTCGCCAACTTCACGGTCGCGAACCTCACCGACTATCCGGCCACTTTGTCTATCGAAGGGCCGACGCCGATCAGTGGTGACACGATCCAACCGGGCGGCTCAGCGAACCTGCAGGGTGACTTCCAACCGGGGATCTACTCGGCCATAGCGGTTGGCGGCGCGGGGCTAGAGGAGTACGTGTTCAACGTCGGTCCCCCCAGGGGAAGCTCCAATCAGGAGTTGCTGCTTCCCTAAGCGGCTTCGAGCGACGTCTCGTCGTC
>CAIUSP010000087.1 GCA_903901855.1 uncultured bacterium
CACGCGGCGTTGCTGCGTCAGGCTTTCGCCCATTGCGCAAGATTCCCCACTGCTGCCTCCCGTAGGAGTCTGGGCCGTGTCTCAGTCCCAATGTGGCTGATCGTCCTCTCAGACCAGCTACCCATCGTCGCCTTGGTGAGCCGTTACCTCACCAACAAGCTAATGGGCCGCGGGCCCATCCCAATGCGGAGGCCGAAGCTTCCTTTGGTCTGGCTCCTGATGGAATCAGACTACATCCGGTATTAGCCCGAGTTTCCTCGGGTTGTCCCAGTCATCGGGGCAGGTTACCCACGTGTTACTCACCCGTTCGCGGCTTGGCCCCAGGCCGAAGCCTGGTTCGTCGCACCACTTGCATGTGTTAAGCACGCCGCCAGCGTTCGTCCTGAGCCAGGATCAAACTCTCCGTGAAAATACTGCACAGAGTGTCATGCCTGGCTGTCACCACGTACACGTGTGGTGACGACATGACGAGGTCATTCTCAGCCCTCCGATAGCTGGCTATAGGAGGGCCGGGCTTTCGTCAACGGAAAGCAGAACTCTCCGTTGCGCGCTGCTCAGTTTTCAAAGACCGCTGTAACCGTGCGACGGATCTCGCCGCCTCGAATACCAGGCTTCGGAGTGACTCGGTCGTTTCCCGGAGGACTGCTGAGCCTGAGCCCAGAAAGCCTCTCCGAGTCAGTACGACTCCGACACCACGAAGCAGGACGCGAGAGTATAGGCATTGGGTCAGGGAAACGCAAGTCCCGACACCTCGCTCCTGCTAATCCTGCAGTGCAGCGAATCTCCTCTTGCCGACCTGAAGCACCTTTCCGCTCAGTTCGGACACCGGCAGGTCGAGTCCATGCTCGGCGGAGATCGGGGAGCCATCCAACTTCACTCCGCCTTGCTCGATCAGCCTTCGCGCCTCGCTACTCGAGACACCGAACAGCTTCGAGATGAGCAACGGGAGATGGACGCTGCCCTCTGGATCGGCAAAGCCTGCAAGCGAATGCTCCTCCACATCCTCGGGTATCTCCCCGCTGACATGGATCTGATCGAACCTAGCCTCTGCCCGCTCTGCCGCGGACTCCCCGTGGAACCTCGCGACGACGCTTCTGCCCAACTCCCGCTTGGCCTCGTTCGGTGACAACTCCCCCGGCACCTCGCGACGCAGGACCAAGTCGTAATAGGAAGGCATCGCATCGTCAGGAATGCTCATCAGCTTTCCGAAGATCTCCTCCGGTGGATCGGTCACGCCGACGTAATTGCCCAGACTCTTGCTCATTCGCTGCTTGCCATCGATCCCAGGGAGGATGGGCATACACATGATCGACTGCTCGGGTACGCCGTATGAACGCTGGACATCTCTTCCGAGCAGGAGATTGAATTTCTGGTCGGTCCCCCCCAGCTCGACATCCGAGCGAATCGCCACCGAGTCATAACCCTGAAGCAACGGGTAGAGGATCTCCAATACCGAGATCGGGAGATCGGCCTTGATGCGTTTGTCGAAATCGTCTCGTTCGAGAACCTGAGCGACCGTGACCGATCCGAGCAGGCGGAACAGATCCTCCATCGGCATGTCCAACCACTCGCTGTTGAATCGAACGGTGGTACGTTCCGGATCGAGGATCTTGAACGCCTGATCCTGGAAGGTGCGGGCGTTGCTCTCGATCTCGGTTGGAGCGAGGACGGGGCGCTGGCTGTCTCTGCCACTCGGATCCCCCACTCGGGCGGTGTAATCGCCGATGATCAGCACGACCTCATGGCCGGATCGCTGGAAATCAGCCAACTTGTCGAGAACAACGCAATGTCCGAGGTGGATGTCCGGCGCGGTGGGATCGATTCCGAGCTTTACCCTGAGGGGCCGGCTCTCCTCCAGCTGCTCTTCGAGCCGGCCGGCCGGAAGCGCCTCTACAGCGCCGTTTTTCAGCTCTTTCGCCAGATCGACTACTGAATCCGTCATCTGGCCAATGCTAACCTTCTCTCGGTTCGTCTGGCGGGGCGAGTCTTTCGTCCATCTGACGGGTTTCTGTTCTCAGAGTTAGAGAGCGGAGCCGATGCGCCGCCATCGCTGACCAATCGTGGCCGAAAAACGTTCCAAAACAGAGCAAACAACGGAATTCAACTTCCGAGTCGAGCCCGAAGCCACCGGTCTTCCGGGTGCCAGCAAGGTACCCCGCAAGCGGAGGGGCAAAGGGAACGGCAACGGCGCCGCCACGCCGTCGTCGCGTAGTGTCGACTCGGATACGCCCGGGCGGTCCGGCAACGGATCTCCCTCCTCATCACCGCCGCGACGGCGCAAGCGTGCTGGTCGCGGCGGTGATGACGGGCGTTCCACTGTTCCGGCCTGGTCGGAGGACACGCCCGATCGGACAAACGGTGCTCGCCGGACAAACGGTGCTCGCCGGACCAACGATGCGGCCGAAGCAGCCGAATCGAATCGGGTAGGAGCGAGTTCGGCCTCCACTCCGCAAGTAGATACGGGCAACGGCAGTTCACGTCCGGCGAGGAGTTCCAGCCGAGAGTTCGCGAAGGATTCTCGACGGAGAGCTGCACGTCGGCGCGTAGAAGGTAGGAACCGGGTCGAGAGTGATGACGTGCCGTTCGAAGCGCTCCTGGACCGGCAGCCTCAACGAAGCGCCTTACGCAAGAGCACCTCCCCCCTGCTCGATGCAACCAGACAGGCCAAGGAGAGCGTGACGGGGCGTTTGCGCGCACTCCGCGGCGGCGTCGAGGCTGGCGGCCAGCGGATCAAGGGCTCTGGAGTCGCCGCCAAGACGGGTGAGCTCCGGCAGGCGGTACGGGTACCGGGACGCCGGCGGTCTCTGGCTCCCGGAGAGTCCGAGGTCGCCAATCGAACCGATCCCAGATCCGGACGCAGTCCCCGGAGCAAGGCGCCGGTGAAACGAGCGCCGCGCAGGGCCAAGCCCGGGCGCCTCAAACCGCTTCGAGTATTCATCGTGGCCGGAGGTCTCGGACTGCTTGCGATCGTCTCAGTCCTGTTCGGAATGATGATGGCGATCTCCCGCCAGCTACCGGATCTGGAGAACAAGCGGCAGTACGACACAGCCCAGAACAGCAAGATCTATGACGTCAGGGGTCGAGATCTCGGGACCCTGCTCTCGAACGACCAGCGGTATCTCGTTCTCTCGGACCAGATATCGCCCTATGCCAAGTCTGCCGTTGTGGCGATAGAGGATGAGCGCTTCTATGAGCATCGCGGGGTCGATTACAAGGGACTCGCGCGAGCTGCGGTGGTGGACCTCATACCGGGCGGGTCGATCCAGGGTGCGTCCACGATTACTCAGCAGTTCGTCAAGAACGCTCTCGAGACGCAGGATCGACGTACTGTCTTCGAGAAGCTCCGAGAGAGCGCGCTCGCCTACCACCTCGAGCGCAAGTGGGACAAGGACAAGATCCTGACCCAGTATCTGAACACCGTCTACTACGGTGAGGGCGCGTACGGGATCGAAGCCGCGGCGAGGACCTACTTCGGCTACAACCACCCCGGGTGTGGCGAGGATGGGCAGGACCCATGCGCAAACGAACTCCTGCCAGAGGAGGCCGCGCTCCTGGCGGCGCTGATCAACTCACCATCCGCCTTCTCGCCGAGAGTGAACCCGCAGTTCGCGCTCGAGCGGCGCAACGTAGTGCTCGAGAAGATGAACGAGCAGGGAGTCCTCTCTGACGCCGAGTACCAACAGGCAAAGGCGACCCCACTGCCAGCTTCGTCAGAAATCGAACGTCCGCAGGAGGACTCCAGGTCGCCGTACTTCACTACCTGGATGAGGCAGATCCTGGTCGACAAGTTCGGACCCGGAACGGCATTCTCCGGTGGGCTCAGGGTGAGGACCTCGATCGATCTCCAGATGCAGGACACCGCCTCTCAGATCGCCTACGACGCTCTTGCCGGTATCTCACCGACAGCTGCAGTCGTGGTGCTGGACAACGAGTCCGGCGAGGTGCGCGCCATGGTCGGAGGAAGCGACTACGAAGATCGACCATTCAACCTCGCGACGCAGGGCTACAGGCAGCCCGGTTCGACCTTCAAGACCTTCGTCCTAGCCACCGCCCTGTCGCAAGGTCGCTCACCGGGCGAGGTCTTCAGTTCGCAGCCCAAGCAGTTCCCCATACCCGGGGTCAACCCGAACAAGGAGATGTTCGTCGTGAAGAACTACGACGACGACTATCTGGGCAGTGCCTCGATCGCCACCGCAACCCAGTATTCCGACAACTCCGTTTATGCCGAACTCGGGCTGCAGGTCGGGACGAAGGAGATCGCCAAGATGGCGCAGGATATGGGCATAGAGACGCCCGTCTCCACCAACCCCGCCATGACGCTCGGTGGTCTCGACAACTACTGCTGTACGCCGCTCGAGATGGCCCATGCCTATCAGACCCTCGCCGCAGGCGGTAATCGGATCAGCGGAACCCTTGACAGCATCGAAGGCGACGTAGGCAAGGACCCGAGAGATGACGGTCCGGTGCCGATTGTCAAGATCACCGACTCCAAGGGCGATCTCGTTGCAGAGAACAAAGTGACGAAGTCCCGGGTGCTCTCCTCTGAAAACGCAGACACCGTGAAGGGAATCCTCCAGTCGGTCATATCCGGGGGCACCGGCACCAACGCCGCCACAGGAAGCTACGCCTGGGGCAAGACCGGCACCACGGAGAACTACGGAGATGCATGGTTCTGCGGGGGGAGTGAGAACTTCACGGCCTGCGTCTGGGTCGGTTATCCCGACAGCGTCAAGTCGATGGAGACCGAATATGGCGGCCAGCCGGTGGCGGGTGGAACCTATCCCGCGGTGATCTGGTCGAGGATCATCCAGGCACTCGAAGGAATTCAGGCGGGATACCGTAGCGGCAGATCCGAGGGCTCCTCGTCTTCTTACACCCCCAGCTATTCCGCGCCCACCGCTCCCACAGCCCCCGCTACCGGCGGTGGTGGTGGCGGTGGTGGCGGTCAGCCTCAAGCACCTGCGCCCGCCCCATCCGGGGGCGGAGGCGGCG
Organism: uncultured bacterium; assembly: GCA_903901855.1. Classification (GTDB taxonomy): domain Bacteria; phylum Actinomycetota; class Thermoleophilia; order Solirubrobacterales; family 70-9; genus CAIUSP01. Next base: position 4,993 of record CAIUSP010000087.1, read on the forward strand.
TAGGTCTCTGACGGCTCTCACACAGAAGCGAGTCGAGGCCGAGAGACGTACCTAGAGTCCGCCAGGTGGAATCGCCACGGCCGGTCTTGCGCGTGACTGATGCCGATACGAGGACCAGAGAGGATCAGCGACTCGTCCATGGGAGTCTCGGGATGCTCGAGCACCAGACCTGCCTCGCCGAAAAGTCGGCCGTTCATCTCCGGGTCGACCCTCAGAGCCTGGCCAACCTTTCCCGGACCAGAACACAGATCCAGCTTGCCCCGGCCACCCCTTCGTTCCCTGATCTGATCGATACCCAAATGTGGCTCCAGCGCCCTGATCAAGACCGCAGCAGGCTTACCTTCGGATTCCGAGACCAGGTTCAAGAGCAAGTGGATGCCGTAAGAGCGGTAGACGTAGATGCTCCCCGGGGGGCCGAACAGGGGCGCGTTGCGGTCGGTCTTACCGCGAAAAGCGTGACAAGCCGGGTCGTCCGGACCGTAGGCCTCGGTCTCGACGATCGTCCCCCCGACTCCCTTGGAATAGAGTGCACAACCCAGCAGTTCGCGAGATACGACCCCTACGGGCCGATCGAAGAAGTCTGGACTCAGTCGCGCGGCGATGGCTGGAGGGCCTCCAGTTCCTGCTTCGCAATGGCGATTTGCTCTGCGACCCTGGACGCACCGGTACCACCGGCGGAGATTTTCGAGTCGATGACGTCGCGACCGGACATCGCTTCCTCCACCCGGCTCCTCGCCTCGGGCGGCAGGTCGGACAGAGCCTCTCCGTACATCTCCTCGAACGGTCTCCCCTCTTCCAGCGCGCGCCTCACCAACCCGCCCACGATCCCGTGGGCGGCCCGGAACGGGACTCCCTCCGCGGTGAGCACATCCGCCAAATCCGTTGCGGCCAGGAAACGGTCCTCTGCAGCTGCTTCCAGACGACCACGGTCGAAGGTGATTCCCTCCATCATCCGGGCCGCGACCCGCAGCGATGTCTCTGTCGTGTCGACAGCGTCGAACAGGGGCTCTTTGTCTTCCTGCATGTCCTTGCTGTAGCCGAGCGGGAGGGCATGCAGCGCACCCAACAAGGCCTGGAGATCAGCGGCTACTCTGGGCGCCTTCCCTCGGAGCAGCTCCGCCGCATCAGGGTTCTTCTTCTGGGGCATGATGCTGGATCCGGACGCGAAGGAATCATCGGTCGAGAGATAACCGAACTCCGAACTCGACCAGATGACTATCTCAGAGCCGAGCCGGGACAGGTGGCTGGAGCAGATCGCGGTGGCAGAGAGTAGATCCAACGCCTGGTCACGACTGGAAACCGCGTCGAGGGAGTTCTGCATCGGCCCTGTGAAACCGAGTGTCGCAGCCATCTGGTCTCTATCGAGGTCCCAGTTCAGTCCTGCCAGAGCGCCTGAGCCAGCTGGCATCTCAGAGGCTGACTGAGCTGCAGACCTGAACCGGAGGAGATCCCTGCGGAACATCCAGAAGTAGGCGAGAAGATAGTGAGAGAGGTAGATCGGTTGAGCGCGCTGGAGGTGCGTGTAGGCCGGCGACCGCCACCCCTCATGAGCGATGGCCTTGTCCAGCAGTGTCTGCATGAGCTGCCAAGTGAGGTCTCCACAGGCGAGTGAATGAGCCCGGACGAACAATGAGAGGTCGGTCGCCACCTGATCGTTACGTGAACGCGCGGTATGTAGCTTTCCGCCGAGTTCACCGAGATCCTCGGTCAGCCGACGCTCTATCGCCATGTGTATGTCCTCATCCTCCGCGCGGTACTCGAATGCACCTGACTCGACCTCCTGGTGGATCTTCTCCAGCGCTCCGAGAATCGCGTCCAGCTCAGCGTCGTCGAGGACGCCCAAGGCGTGCAGTGCTCGGGCGTGGGCCTGCGACTGCAGCAGGTCGTAAGGGGCAAGTCTGCGATCGAAACCGATCGAGGCGTTGATCGCATGAAAGAGGTCGTCGCGTTCCGAGTCGAATCTCGACATCAGCCGTCACCGCCCCCGCGCTCCAGCACCC